>NZ_JASJSI010000189.1:0-3607 GCF_030237085.1 Stenotrophomonas maltophilia group sp. Smal32 | reverse complement strand
GGCTAGGTTCGTGGCTGATGCTGGTTTTAAACCACGCCTACGAGCTGCGTTAGGTATTTTTGTGGGTGATTGTGCGGTTGGTGGCGGGGCCCGTGGGCCGTTATTTTGCACAGATAAACTTCGGCGGTGGGGTTGTTTCTGCTGAGCGGCCAGGCGGTGGGGGGTCGGGGGGGTGCGGGTGGGGTGGTGGGGGTCGGCTCTACAGGTTGGCTATCGCGAAAACTCGCGCAGCATCACCGCGATCGAGGCCACGTTTGCCAGCACGCACAGCCAGAACGCCCACTGGAACGTGGCCTTGCGGTGCTTGTGGCGGAACAGCGCCTGGCCCAGCAGCGCGCCGGGCCAGCCACCGGCAAAGGCCAACAGCTGCAGGGTGCGTTCGGGAATCCGCCACTGCTTTCGCTGCGCCGCGCGCTTGTCGTGACCGTACAGGCCGAAGGACACCGCGCTGGCCAGCAGGCACCAACCGCCCAGCCACAGTGGCAGCACGCCGCTGATCATCAGCGCGATCAACGCGCCGAACGCGGCCAGCGCCAGGTTGCGCCGCCAGCCCACTTACAGCGCGTCGAGGAAGCCGCGCACGGCCGGGCCGAAACGATCGAAGTCGACCAGGAAGGCGTCGTGGCCCTGCGGTGACTCCAATCCGATGAAATGCGCTTCAGCGCCTCCGGCACGCAGGCCGTCGGCGACCTGTTGCTGCTGCTGCACCGGGAACAGGATGTCGGTGTTGGCGCCGATGGCCAGCGCCTTCTCCACCCGGATCTTCGCCAGCCCCGCCAGCACATCGCCATCGGCGTACTCGGCCAGGTCGAACCAGTCCATCGATCGGCTCAGGTACAGATAGCAGTTCGGGTCGAAGAAACGCACGAAGCGCCGCGCGTGCCCTTCCAGATAGCTTTCCACCTGGAATTCCAGGCCGAACGGATCATCATCGGTCTGGTCCGAATCCAGCCGCACGCGGCCGAAACGGCCGTCCCATTCCAGTGCCGAGCGATAGGTGATCACGCCCAGCTTGCGCGCCATGCGCATGCCGGACTCGGGATACGCGTCGTCGTCGTAGTGGCCGCCGTTCCAGCGCGGATCAAGGCGGATCGCTTCGCGCTGCAGCGAGCGGATCGCGATCGAGAACGGCAACGCCTGCGCGCTGCCGGAAATGTTGACGTGGCTGCGCGCGATGCCCGGATGCAGCATCAGCACCGCCAGGGCGGTCATGCCGCCCATCGAATTGCCGATCACGCAGGCCAGCCGCTCGATGCCAAGCGCATGCACGACCTCGATGGCGGCGCGTGCGCCGTCTTCGATCGACAGCTCGGGGAAGTCGAGGCGATACGGTTCGCCCGTGGCCGGATTGAGCGAGGCGGGGCCGGTGGAGCCTTTGCAGCTGCCCAGCGAGTTCACGCACACCACGAACCAGCGGTTGGTATCGACCGGCTTGCCGGGACCAACCATGCCTTCCCACCAGCCCGGTGCCGGATTGGCGTCGTTGGCCGCTGCGTGCGCATCCGGCGAAAGACCGGTCACGATCAGGATCGCGTTGCCTGCGTCGGCAGCCAGCGTTCCCCAGGTTTCATAGGCCACGCGGGCGCCGTGCAGGGCGCCACCGCGCTTGAACGGGAACGGCGAGGGCAGGGCATGGAAACGGGTGCCGGGTGGGATGAATTCAGTCATGCGGGCATTCTAGCGGGGCCGGATGTGCAGCTGGCGACATGCTGGTTTCCATCGGTGGCCGTATCCACGCATGGCGTGGATCTACTGTAGCGCCGGGCCCATGTTCGGCTGCCGAGCATGGGCTCGGCGCTACAGGTCAGGGAAACCGCAGCTCAACCACGCCGTCATGCGGCAGGCTCACCTTCACCGGCACGCTCTGCAGGTCGCCCTCGCTGCGGTTGGCGCTACCGGTACGCGAGATGCGTGCCAGCACTTCCACTTCGCGATGTGCCGACAGCGGTGCGGTCGGCATTGGACTGTCACCGTCGCCCAGCCCGACCGTGGCCGGGAAGCCGGCCAGCGGCAGCTTGCGCGCGGCCACCGGCATCGGCGGGCCGCCGACGGCACGGGCCAGCACGAACACCTGGGTGCTGGCTGGCCACTCGTTCGCCTTCATTGCAGGCAGCTGCACGCGCACCTGCAGCAGCGCCTGCGGCGTAGCAGCGGCAGCATCAGGTGCCTGGCCGGCAGCTTCGCGGGCGATTGCGATCTGTGCCTGCAGTGCCTGTGCGGCGCCCGGTTCCAGTCGCGGCAGCAGGCTGCTCCAGACGTCGGCGGCTTCGGCATTCCGGCCCCGCTGGCGCAGGGCGATGCCGAGCAGCCAGCTTGCGCGCTCGGCATCGGGTGCCAGTGTGCGCGCCTGCTGCAACCAGGCCATTGCGGTGTCATCGAATTGTTTGCCGGCGTCGGCCTGCGCACGTGCCTGCGCGGCTTCCACCAGTACGCCCGGATCATCCGGTGCCAATGCTGCGGCCCGCGCGAACGCGCCCGCCGCAGCTGAGGCATTGCCCAGTTCGGCCTGCGAACGACCCAGCAGGGTCCAGCCATCGGCCCGCTGTGGGTCACGCTCCAACGCATCCTGCAGGGCCTGCACGCCATCGCGCAGCGTCGCCACCGAGGGCGCCGGCTGCACCTGTGCGGCGCGCGGATCGCCCACCAGCAGGTAAAGGCAGGCACCGGCCACGCCAAGTGCAATCACGCCCACCGCGAAACCGCGGCGACCGTGGTGGCGCAGCGGCCACAGCACCAGCGCTGCCACCAGCGCAGCGACCAGGCCGGCCAGCATCGGCAGCCAGTGGCTCACCATCCATCTCCTTCATCGGCCTTGCCGGCCGGCGCGGCGCCGACCGTGCGTCCACGACGGCGGACGATCCCCAGCACCACCAGTGCGCCCGCACCCAGTACCAGAAGCGGCCCCCCCCACAACAGCCAGGTGCCTGGTTGCAGCGGTGGCTGGTAGAGAACGAACTCACCATAGCGCGCGACCAGGAACTGCTTGATCTGCGCATCGTCGTGGCCCTGCTGCATCAGCTGCAGCACCTCGCGGCGCAGGTCCTGGGCGATCTGTGCGTTGGAATCGGCCAGCGACTGGTTCTGGCATTGCACGCAGCGCAGCTGCGCGGCCAGGTCATGGAAGCGGCGTTCCTCGGCGCCATCGCGGAACTGCAGCGGCTGCGGATCGTGCAGCGGCTGCTGGGCCGGCACGGCCAGTGGCAGCATCAGGAGCAGCAGCGCCAGCAGCCAGCGCATGGGCTCAAGGCGCCGTGTGCAGGGTGTTGCCGGCATTGCCCTGGGCCTTCTCGATCTTCTCCAGCGCCGGGATCAGCTTCTCGTCGACCACGCGCTGGGTCATCGCGCCGCTGTATTTCCAGCGCACGACGCCACTACCGTCTACCAGGAAGGTTTCCGGTGCAGCGGTCACGCCCCAGTCGATCGCGGTGCGGCCTTCGACATCGCTGAGCACCACCATGAACGGGTTGCCCAGCTGTTCCAGCCAGTGCAGCGCGTCAGTGGGGTCATCCTTCCAGTTGTAGCCGATCACGCGCACGCGCTTGCTCTCGGCGAAGCGGGTCAGCACCGGGTGTTCCTCGCGGCAGGCCGCGCACCAGCTGCCCCATAC
>NZ_JASJSI010000188.1:2671-3618 GCF_030237085.1 Stenotrophomonas maltophilia group sp. Smal32 | reverse complement strand
GGAAGGTCGCCGTGCCCAGCAGGTGGAAATCGGAGGCATAGGCCAGCAGCGCCTGGTGCAGCTCCGGTGCATCGCCAACCGGTTCGCTCAGGCGCAGCCACACCTGGTGGTAGGGCGGGCGCTTGGGCGGGTTCAGTTCGTCACGCGGGTAGACGTGGCGGAACTCGAACGGACCGCCACGCGACAGCCAGCGCTGCACCTTGATAGGCAGCCGTTCCAGCACTTCAGCCGGCAGCGGCCGGTTCGGTTCGATGTCTTCCGGCTGCGGCACTTCAGGCATCTTGTGCTGGTGCTCGGCGCCGGTTTCGGCCTGCTGGAACGAGGCCGCGCAGAAGAAGATCACCTTGCCGTGCTGGATCGCGGTGACCCGGCGCACCGAGAAGCTGCCGCCATCGCGGGTGCGGTCCACGTCGTAGACGATCGGGTGGTCGATGTTGCCGGCGCGCAGGAAATAGGCGTGCAGCGAATGCACGTGGCGGCCGTTGTCGACCGTGGCCTGCGCGGCGGCCAGCGCCTGGCCCAGCACCTGCCCGCCGAACACGTACTTGGTGCCGATGTCGCGGCTCTGCCCGCGGAACAGGTTGTCCTCCAGCCGCTCCAGCGTGAGCAGGTCGATCAGCTCGGAGACGACGGGTTCGGGCGTGTCGTTCAAGGGGGCGGCCAAAGCAGTGAAAGAGGGCCTGATTATACCGGTCAGGGGTCAGATCCCTTTCGCTTCGCGAACGGGATCTGCCCCCGATGCCGCGCGCTGGCCGATCATCGGTAGTGGGGGCCGCGGGGCCCCCGCCACATCTTACACTATGGGGGCCCGCCGGTTGGGGCCCCCCCCCCCGCCCACATAAAATATATCACCCGCGCCCCCACCCCCAGCCGCCCCGTCTATTTCTTACCCGGGTCACAACCCCCACCCAAAAACGCCACCCTCGTTATTTTGCTGGGGGGGCGCT
>NZ_JASJSI010000188.1:1085-2661 GCF_030237085.1 Stenotrophomonas maltophilia group sp. Smal32 | reverse complement strand
GGCGAACGGAATGTGCCCCCGATGCCGGGGGGTGGCCGATCTTGGGTAGTGCCGGCCGGTGGCCACCAGCCTCATCTTCGTCTTGGGCGGCCTGCGGTTGCGGGCCAGCGGCCGGCACTACATTTACTTGCCCAGGCGCGCCACCAGGGCCTGCAGCGCGTTCTGTGCATCCGGGGCGAACCAGGCCTCGACGAAGCGGTCCAGCTGGATCAGGTCCGGGTGCAGCGCTTCGTGCAGGTCGGCGCGGGCGATGGCGCGGGTCAGCAGCATCGGCTGGCGCGGCTGCTTGATCAGGTTCTGCAGCCAGGCGATGGCGCGCGCCACCACCAGGTCGCCTTCGGCCAGTTCATCAACCAGGCCGATCTGCAGCGCCTGTTCGGCCGGCACCAGCGAGCCGGTGGTCAGCAGCACGCCGGCACGGTGCACCCCCACCGCACGGCGCAACAGGCGCTGGATGCCCTCCGGTGCGATCAGGCCGACCTGGACTTCGTTCAGGCCGATGGCATACGGCCGCGACGGATCGGCGCTGCGCGCCATCACCCGGTAGTCGCAGCACAGGGCCAGCACGCAGCCGCCGGCCGGGGCGTGGCCGGTGATCGCCGCGACCACCGGGATGCGGCTTTCGGCCAGCGTGCGCACGGCGCCAAAGAAGGCGTTCCAGGTGTCCTGCAGCTTGTGCTTGTCATCGCCATGCGAGAGCAGGTGCGGCACGTCCATGCCGCCGGTGAAGATGCGCTCGCTGCCCGACAGCACGATGCCGTGCGCGTCTTCGACCATGGCCAGCTCGATGGCATGGATCAACTGCCGGCACAGTTCGGTGTCCAGTGCGTTGACCGGCGGCCGCGCCAGGCGCAGTTCGCGGATGGGGCCATGGTTGATCACCTCGATGAGCGTCGTCATGCTGCGGTCTCGTTGCGAAGAAGGAACCTGGGCGATGATAACCAAACCATTCGTTGGCGTACTGTTGGTTCTGTGTGCGGCCGCAGCATCGGCCTCGGCCGCGGAATCTGGCTGCGTCACGGTGGAGCAGGGCTGGGCGCGGTTGCCACCGAATCCGGCGATGCCGATGACCGCCGGCTACGGCGTGATCCACAACGGCTGCAGCAAGGCGGTGGTGATCACTGGCGCGGCCAGCAGTGGCTTCGGAGATGTGTCGCTGCACGAGACCACGATCGTCGACGGGGTCAGCCGGATGCGGGCCATTGAACGCCTGCCATTGGCACCGGGCGCGCGTGCCGAGCTCAAGCCCGGTGGCCTGCACCTGATGCTGATGCAGGGCAAGGGCGCGTTGAAGGAAGGGCAGGCGCTGCCGCTGCGGCTGCAGCTGGAAGGGGGGAGCGAAGCGAGCGCAACGTTGACCGTGCGCAAGGCCACGCCGTAGCGGGATGGTAGTGGCGGGCGCGGGGGGGCCCCCCCCCGCTGGGGCGCGCCGCCGCCCGCCCCCAAAAACACTAAAAACAAAACTTTACAAAAAAAAAAACATTCCGGTATTGTTTGCTTTTTAATAAACATAACCTCGGGCCCCCGGGGGGCCCCCCTTTTTTACGCGTCCAAAGCCCACCCGCTAATATATTTT
>NZ_JASJSI010000188.1:0-1075 GCF_030237085.1 Stenotrophomonas maltophilia group sp. Smal32 | reverse complement strand
CCCCCCCCCCCCCCCCCCGCCCCCCCCCCCCGCGCCCCCGCCCGCGCCGCGGCGGGCGCGGCCGCCCCCCCCGCACCCCCCGCCGCCGCGCCGCCGCGGGGCGGCGCCCGCACCGCCCCCCGCGCGCGCGGCCCCGCCCCCGCCCCCCCCCGGCGCCCCCCCCCCCCCCCCCCGCCACTACCAAACAGGCTTACGACCAGTCGTACGAGAACAGCACCGTGCGGCTGATCGGCTCGTAGAGCATCACGATCGCGTCGGCACCGGTGGCGCACCAGTTGTAGCCGGCTACGTCGGCCACGGCGAAGAATTTGTTGCCATTGCGGGTGATGATCACCGTTTCGGCATCGTCCGGTGCGTCGGGGTCATCGGCCGCCTCGGTGAAGCCAAGCTCGAAGGCGGCAGGAATCTCTGCAGTCTCTGTCCAGTTGCCGAAACCGATCGGGCCACCCAGCGTATCCAGGTAGTCACGCTCGCTGGGCTCGCCCTTGCCGAAGCGCGAGTAGCAGGCCAGGCGGCCATGGGCGGCATGGTAGTCACGCGCCTTGGCATAGCTTTCGCGCATCTGTGCGATGTGTTCGCGCGTGTACTTGTCATCCACCTGGTCGCCGATGAAATAGCCCTCGTTGCCGAGGAAACGCATCTCGTTGTCGGCAGTCAGTTCGAAGGCGATCCAGTTGGTGCCGGTGAAATCGTTGTGGTGCGCTTCGGTGGTCTCACCGATGCAGCCGTCATACGGCTCGATCGGGCACAGCATCGTTGCCACCTGACCGGCCAGTTCCGGGCGCAGCACACCCAGGTCGATCTTCAGTAGCGGCAGCAGGTGCTGGCCGAGCCACGCCTGGTCAGCGGGGAAGACGTCGGTGGGGAAAGGGACCATGCCGGGCAGCAGGTCGCGCAGTTCAGTCTGGTGGATCATGTCAGTCCTTTGAATTGGATCGGGAGTGCCGGGGCGCGTCCCCGCAGCCTGGTAAAAAAATTGGGTGCGGGGGCCGCGCCCCGGCACCCCCATGCCCGCCGCGGGCCCCCGGGGGCGGTAGGCCCCGGGAGCCGGCGCCTCAAGGCGCTGTCCGTCTCG
>NZ_JASJSI010000187.1:0-3923 GCF_030237085.1 Stenotrophomonas maltophilia group sp. Smal32 | reverse complement strand
AACCCATCCCTGGGGGCTCGTAGGCGCCATCCATGGCGCCTGCGGTCCTGCACGCCCACACCGCCCCACCCCTGACAGTTTCCCGCGGTCTGGCGGAACTGCACGGGTCGGATCCCGTTGCTGCGCAACGGGCTCTGACCCTGATTCTGCTCTGATAGGTGTCGACCTTGGTCGACACGAATGCCTGGAGTATCGGCTTCTGCAGAGACTAGTGCGTGGATGGATCGGACTGGCTAGTGTTTCTTTACTACGGCCTCGTCAGGGCTCCAGTTGTCGTCTGTACCATCCTGCAATGATTCCGGCACCGTCCAGATAAGTACGCCGGAGTCCTTGTCGGCAAATTGATGTGCATGGACCCAGAGCTCCGTCCCCGCTCGATTGAATGCAAGGGATTTCAATGCGATTCCTTCTGGAATGGCGAGGCGCGAGACGTGCTTGCCGGAATCCATGCGCCAGACATCGACGTAACGGCCCGGCGAAGCGCCTGTAACCGTCATCGCGAGCAGCCTGCCATGAGCCGTACGTGCCAGCGCCTGAGTACCAGTTTTTCGTTCAACCTCAAATGCTGCTTCCCCGGTGGAAAGACGATGAATGCGAAGAACTTCCCTCTGGTCTGTTGGATCACGAGCTTCTTCGGCAACCCAGTCGCCCGCGGCGCTCCCTAACACCAAGCGTCCAGTGCTTCCGGACCTCAGTGGAAAGCTCTTGACCACATCGCCTGAAGCAGGTGCAACACCCACCAGGCCGCAACTCGTGAACCAGAAGAGTCCGTCTCCCAGATCGGGTGCCGGACCTGAGGAGCAGGATTGCATGTAGCCAAAGACGCGCCGTCTCAAGTTGGTTCTGTCTTTCCATAGCTCCTTCATCGCGATGACTTCTCCTGATCCTGTGTCCATGATCCGCTCAGGGAAGCGCTCTTCCGTCGCCATGTGAGACTCCGAGTAGAGATAGGAGTTGCCGTCTACATCGAGTTGCCACCGAGGCGCCATGGTGCTCTGCATACAACGGTTGCTTCGGATGGACCCAGTCGCATCAACGCTGATCTGCACAGGGCAGGACGTGAGAATCTGTTGCGTCAGACTTGGCACGGTTGCGATCAGGACCCATAACCGCCCCTTTCGGTCGACCTTTGTCTCGATCATCCGCTGACTTTCACCCATTCGCCAAGCCACGACGCCCCCGTCCTTCTTCGCGGCAACGTAGCCGTATGACCTGTTGGAGGCTGACGTGACATGGAATTGGTCACTGGATAGCGAACGAATCTGGCCAGAGTTGTTGCCCGGTTGAATCCCCTGGATTGGGAGCCACTGCAGCATCGTCGTCGCGCCATCCATGGGCAGACGAGGGGCGATGCGCTGAACCGGCGTCTCTTCGCTTGGATTGAACAGATTCGAGATGACATCCAATGATCTTTCAGGGCCCGCCGGGAGCGTTGATACCAGCGCCTGCATCTGGTCTGAGAATTCCTGGCTGGCGTGGTTCTCCGTGATCATCTCGGTCTCCCAATGCGGGTAGGGCACACCGGCGACCCCCGGAATGGAGGCGAAGGCTTTCCATTTGACACGGCGTTGTTCCTGGCGCCGTTCCGCATACCAAAGCAGCGTTTGCGAAGGAGCGCCTGTCATATCCGTCAGGTCGATCAAAACAACGTGCTTGTCGCCTGACCTGCGTCGCGCAGTGTCAATGTGGGAACTGGAGAACGTCAGTCGATCCACTGTCAGATCAGTGAACGAGCCACCTGTGGGATCGAGATCGGATGGAGACAGCTGTTCTACGTAAGTACGCCAGCGCGACTTCTCTTCGGGGGCGATGACCCCCAACGTGGCCGCTACATCGATTGCATCAAGCTTCTTCGCGAACACGATTGCACTTTTCTCAGGGTGGAAGTGCCCGTAGACCTTCATCCACGCCCGCTCCATGTCCCCCAGGATAGGTTGAGCGCCATCCCTCTGGCGGAATGAGCTGGAAAAATAGTCTCGTGCACGAAGCGCAGTGCTGACCTCCTGCGTCGATGCGGACACGATGTAAGCCTTGCCCATATAGCTGTCACCCTCTACGTGAAGCAGCATGTCCCGGGTCTTGGCATCGGCTGGCGTGGTGAGGGCAGGCGGGATAAGGACAGGCCCGGACGTCGGAGCATCCCGCGTGGGCCCCGGGGTTGGCTGGGCGCAAGCCGTAGGTGTGAGTACAGCGATGATGGCTGCTGTTGGAATAAGTCTGTGCATGATTGAGGTCCATGCCCATTTCCCGACCGATGGCTGCTGCATCTGAGCGGGCGGGCAGTTCAAGTGCGGGATTCCTGAACTATCTGATGCGGAAACTGTGCTGAGCCATGCAACAAGTACGAAATGGGCCCGCGATTGCCCTGCCCGGAGGACCTGGCCGACGGAACGCGGAAGCCAGGGGCAGAGCCGCCCCCAGGCCTAGTTCAGGCAATGCGCCAGACCCATCGCTTCAGCGACCTCCTGGCCTGGACCGGTCGGCCCTGCCGGATTCCTGTTCATCTCCACACGTTCGTTAACACCGACCGTGGCATGCTCGGCGCCAAGCCCACCCGGAACCTCCGCCATGCGCCTGTTCACCCGTGTCCTGCCCCTGATGCTGCTGGCCTCCCTGTTGTCCGGCTGCGGCTACAACGCCATCCAGCAGAAGGATGAGGCGGTCAAGGCCAGCTGGTCGGAAGTGCTCAACCAGTACAAGCGCCGCGCCGACTTGGTGCCCAACCTGGTGCAGACCGTGAAGGGCTTCGCCAGCCAGGAAGAGCGCGTGCTGACCGAAGTCACCAACGCCCGTTCGCGGGTTGGCCAGATCAACGTCAACGCAGATGACGAGGCCTCGCTGAAGCAGTTCCAACAGGCCCAGGGCGAACTTGGCAGTGCGCTGTCGCGGCTGCTGGTGGTCACCGAGAACTACCCGGTGCTGAAGTCCGACCAGAATTTCCGCGACCTGCAGGCGCAGCTGGAAGGCACCGAAAACCGCATCACCGTTGCCCGCGGCCGCTACATTCAGCAAGTGCAGGACTACAACACCTACATCCGCTCGTTCCCGCAGGTGATCACCGCCAAGATCTTCGGTTACAAGACCAAGCCGAACTTCACCGTGGACAACGAAGCGCAGATTTCCAACGCACCGGCGGTCGATTTCGGCAACGCGCCGCAGCAGCCGGCGCCGCAGCCGGGCCACTGACCGATGCGCCTGGCCACTGCGCTGCTGGCCCTGCTGCTGTGGCTGCCGCTGGCGTCGCAGGCGCAGCAGCTGGCGCCGATTCCGGCGCTGGATTCGCCGGTGGTCGATACCACCGGCACGCTGGATGCCGCGCAGAAGCAGGCGCTGGTACAGCAGGCGCTGGACCTCCAGCAGCGCAAGGGCAGCCAGCTGCAGGTGCTGGTGGTGCCCAGCACCCAGCCGGAGGACATCGCCCAGTACACCACGCGGGTCTTCGACCAATGGCAGATCGGCCGCAAGGGCGTGGATGACGGCGTGCTGCTGGTGGTGGCCAAGGATGACCGGCGTGTGCGCATCGAGCCGGGCTATGGTCTTGAAGGCGCCATCCCCGATGCCATCGCCAACCGGGTCATCCAGGAATACCTGGTGCCGCGTTTCCGCAGTGGCGACTACGCCGGCGGCATCACCGATGCCACGGCGGTGCTGGTCAAGCTGATCGATGGCGAAACGCTGCCGGCACCGGTCAGCGGCCATCGTGGGCGGGAACCCGGCGGTGGCGGCGATACCTGGTTCCTGGCGCTGTTCATCGGCGTGTTCGCTGGCAGCATCCTGCGCGGCGTGTTCTCGCGCGTGCCGCGCCCGCTGCGTGGCCTGCTGGGTGGCGCGGGTGCAGCGCTGGCGGCGTTCCTGTTCACGTCCACGCTGCTGGCCAGTGGCCTGGCGGGCGTCGTGGGCCTGATCGTTGCCATGCTCTCCGG
>NZ_JASJSI010000186.1:0-3958 GCF_030237085.1 Stenotrophomonas maltophilia group sp. Smal32 | reverse complement strand
AAACAATTTAGTCCTGGTATTCTGCCGGTGTTGCACCCGGCAGACTATTAAAAACGCGTGGCAATGCGGCCACCGGTAGACAATCCGGGTTGTGTGGTGTGCGACTCGGGCCGGGGGCTCCGGTAACGGTTGACGGCGCGCCCCACCGGGCGGCCAACGTCTCTATGGTGGCCCCGTCGGCCCCTCGCGACGCTAGGTCGAAAACCCCGCCAGGGCCGGAAGGCAGCAACGGTATCGATCGACGCGGGCGCCGAGGTCAGCCGGCGGGGCCACCGCCTTTTCTGCACTGGGGTCAGATCCCTTTGCACGGCAAAGGGATCTGACCCCGGCTTCACATGCTTCGCCCGGCATGGCCCAGCGCTACCGTGCCTCGGGCGTGCCCTGGTGGAACACCACCCGCCACCCCTGTGCGTGCCTGCGCCACAGCGAACTGCGCAGCACCCAGCCCTGCGGCTGGCCATCGAGGTGATAGCGGCTGCGATAACGCACCTGGGCCAGGTCCTGCGTCAGCAGCGAGACCGCGTACTGCTCCGATTCGATCTGCACCTGCGCCCGCTCCAGCGGAATCTCCGCCAACGCCGCTTCACGGCCGTAACAGCGGCCGGAACTGCCGATCTCGCTGAAATCCTCATCCAGCAGCGCCGCAAGACGCGCACGGTCACCGCGCACCTGCGGGGTGTGCAGTGCGCGTTCCAGATGTTCCAGTCCGGCGGCCAGCGCTGCATCCGCAGGCTGGGCCACGTCCGTCACGGCGGGTCCTGCGCCAGCACGTGCGGCGCGGTCGGGCTGGCCAGCGGCACGCACTGCCCCGGCTGTGCGACACGGTGCCCGCGCGCGGCCAGCGCCGCACCATCGGCCACGCTGGCGTAGTGGTACAGCATCATCCGTGCCTGCAGTTCCGCGCTGTACTCACGTTCCAGGTCGTCCACGCCGGTATGCGACGGGTTGCCGTGCAGGCCACAGTCGTGGGCGATCAGCTCGTTGTCGTTGGCGAAGCGGGCCAGCATCTCCGGAATCGGCCGGGTGTCACCGCTCCAGGTCAGCGCGCCCTGCAGGCGCAGGCCGTAAGCCGTCTCCGGCCAGTGGTGGCGTACCGGGAAGACTTCCAGGCGCACGCCCTCGTGCCAGAACGCCTCGCCCACCACGATCAGCTGGAAGGCATCCCAGAAGTTGGCACCGCCCTCGGCCAGCACGTTCGGATAGTCGCCGATGCGCTTGTGCAGCAGCGGCACCACCGTGGCCGGCACGTACAGGCGCACCTTGCCGCGGCGCTGCGTGCTGAAGAAGGTATCCACGAACAGCCGCTCGAAACCGGCCACGTGATCCAGGTGCACATGGGTGACGAACAGCGCCTGCGGCATGTGCCCGTAGTGGGCCTTGAACGCGGTCAGGCCTTCACCGCCACAATCGATGGTCAGCCACGGCCGGCCATCGCGCTCGATCACCGACATCGGCGAACCCAGCTCGACCGCCGACGCATTGCCGACGCCGAGGAAACGCAACGACCAGTCCATCAGGTGCCCCGGTTCCAGGCCATGTCATAGGCGCGGCGCAGCCGCGCGTAGTCCTTATGCACGTCTTCCACGCTGCGCTCGCCACGCAGCTTGATCAGCGAACGCAGCAGGCGCTTGAGGTTGCGCTCGCGCCAGGCGGTGGCCGGTATGCGGATCACCCCGCGGTCGAAGTCGATCAGCCAGCCGTGGCCGTTGCCATCGAACAGGATGTTGTGCGCGTTGAGGTCGGCATGGTCCAGGCCGGCACGGTGGAAGCGGGCGATCAACCGCCCGGTCTCCTCCCACGGGGCGCCGCGGCCGGCAACCAATGCGCGGTCGGCCAGCGAGCGCACGCCCTCGATCCGCTCCATCAGGATCGCGGCGCGGTAACGCAGGCCCTCGCGCATGTAGTACGCGGCGATCGGCCGGGGCACCGGCAGCTTCTTCTCGCGCAGGGCGCGCATCAGGCGGAATTCGGCAAAGCTCCGGGTCCGGTCCGACCCGCGCCAGAGGTACTGGTCATGGCTGATCTTCGCTGCCAGGCCGCCGCGCAGGTAGTGGCGCAGCACGCTGGCGCCGAACGGCGCATCAATGAACCAGGCGCTGCCGCGACCGCCCTCGCCGACCGGCCGGGCCTTGCTGCCCCAGTGCTGGGGCGAGAACAGGCCAACCTCGGCTTGCCGCAGCCGCTCGCGGTCGAACAGAATGGCCCCGATGCCGCGACCCTCGCGGCATGGCGTCAGCGCTTCATTGGCGTCGAATGCGACCATTTCATTGAGTCTAACAACACATGGCATCAGCGTCCTCCTCCTTGTGCCTCCTGCGCCTGTCCGCACTCGGCGACGTCACCCACGTGGTGCCCCTGGTGCGCACCCTGCAGGCTGCGCGTCCGGACACGCCGATCCACTGGATCATCGACAAGGTCGGCCACAAACTGCTCGACGGCCTGCCCGGCGTCACCTTCCACGCCTTCGACAAGAAGAGCGGCATGGCAGGGGTCAAGGAGCTGCGCAAACAGCTGCCACCGGGGCGTTTTGAAGCGCTGCTGCAGATGCAGGTGGCGTTCCGCGCCAACCTGCTGTCGGCCTTCATTCCCGCCGAGCGCCGCATCGGCTACGACCGCAGCCGCTCCAAGGACCTGCACGGGCTCTTCATCAACGAGCGCATCCCCGACCGCCCCGGCATCCATGTGCTGGACGCCATCGGCA
Organism: Stenotrophomonas maltophilia group sp. Smal32; assembly: GCF_030237085.1. Classification (NCBI taxonomy): domain Bacteria; kingdom Pseudomonadati; phylum Pseudomonadota; class Gammaproteobacteria; order Lysobacterales; family Lysobacteraceae; genus Stenotrophomonas; species Stenotrophomonas maltophilia group sp. Smal32. The sequence goes on along the minus strand of NZ_JASJSI010000186.1, from coordinate 1,257 downwards.
GCTTCTGCGAGCCGCTGGGCCTGCGCCAGACCGAGGTCAGCTGGGATCTGGCCGTGCCGCAATCCGCGTACGAGTGGGCTGCGGCGCAGTGGCAGGACGATGGCCGCCCGGTGCTGATGATCTCGCCCTGTTCCAGCCACGTGCGCCGCAACTGGTACGCAGACCGCTATGCAGCCGTGGCCAACCACGCCGCACAGCGCGGTTGGCGGGTGGTGCTGTGCGGTGGCCGCAGCGAACTGGAGCGCAGCATGGCCGATGCCATCCAGGCGCAACTGCATACGCCAGCGCTGGACCTGGTCGGCAAGGATACGCTCAAGCAGCTGCCCGCCCTGCTCGCCCGCGCCAACCTGGTGATGACCCCGGACTCGGGCCCGATGCATATCGCCAACGCGATGGGCGCCAAAGTGCTGGGCCTGCATGCGGCCAGCAACCCGAACCGCAGCGGCCCGTACTCTGACCGCCGCTACTGCGTGGATCGCTACGACGATGCCGCGCGCAAGTATCTGGCCAAGCAGGCTGCCGACCTGAAATGGGGCACCAAGATCGAGTTCGACGATGTGATGGAACTGATCACCGTCGAAGACGGCATCGCGGCATTCGAACGTTACGTAGCGGACCACCTCACCTGAGTCGACGGATCATCGGTAGCGCCGGGCCACGCCCGGCGGATCCACCTCACCCGCGCTGCGCGTAGTCCTGGTAGGACTTCTCTTCCACGTACGCCGAGCCCAGCGCCAGGTTGATCGCCTTCTTGATCCGCGCACGCTCATCGTTGCGCAGGTAGACGCTGCGCGCCAGGTCGACAAAGCCCTGGTCGAACGCCTGCGCCTTCTCCTTCAGGCGGATGTCGTCCTCGATGTCCCACAGCTGCTCGTTGACCGCCTTCAGCTCGGCACGCAGCTTGGCGATGTCCTTCACCGCCGCCGGGTGCGCCATCCAGGTCTGCTCCAGCGCCGACAGCTCCCTGCGCACGTTGGCCAGCTTGCCCTCGTCGCTGATGCGCTCGGACTTGATCTGCAGGATCGAGATCTTGTCCAGCAGCTCGCCGAAGGACACGGGGACGAGGATTTCAGCGCTCATGGGGGGAAGGCTCCAGCAAGTGATGCGCACATGGTAACCCGCGCGGCACGAATGCTCCGCCCCGGCGCCTGCATGGGCGCCCGAGCGCGATGACTGGGGGAGAAACCCCTGCAGCTGCGTTAGCGGTCTGGAGAGGCGCCTGCCGCCCTCCACTCCTTTCCGTGGAATTCCGCATGC
>NZ_JASJSI010000185.1:0-4277 GCF_030237085.1 Stenotrophomonas maltophilia group sp. Smal32 | reverse complement strand
TAAATACGTCCATGTAGGCTCGGTCGCCGCATCCATGCGGCTCACGCCCCCGCAACCGGACCCACCCCGCCTTCGACAGATTCCCGCGATCTGTCTGGATGGCGTGGCCTGCTCTGCCCGCTCTTGGTGGGTGTCGACCTTGGTCGACACGGTAGATCCACGCCATGCGTGGATGGAACGGTGCAGCCGAGCAATGCCCAGCTGCTGGCGCGGAACACTTCGGGAAGCCCAGCCCCCTTGTTGTTCAAGGGGGCGCGCCGATAGGCGGGGGGATAAGGTGGAATGCGCGCGGGGCCCACGGTTTGCGCAGCAAATCGTGGGACGTAGCGCAGGTGGAGATTAAATCTCTACCTGCGCGCCCAGCTCGACCAAACGGTTGCCTGGAATCCGGAAGAAGCCCGTGGCCGGCGCGGCATTCCGATGCATCAGCGCGAACAGCTTGTCGCGCCAGATCGGCATGCCGCGGTTGGCGGTGGCCACGATGGTCTCGCGGCTGGCGAAGAAGGTGGTGTCCATCGGGTCGAAGTAGATGCCGCCGTGGTCGCACGAGCGCATCAGCGCCAGCGGCACGTCCGGGGTCTCCATGAAGCCGAAGCGCACGTAGACCCGGTAGAACTCGTCGCCCACCGATTCGATCTTCAGCCGCTGTCCCTCCGGCGCGTACGGCACCGGCAGCGTCACCACGTGCAGGAACACGTTGCGCTCGTGCAGCACCTTGTTGTGCTTGAGGTTGTGCATCAGCGCGTGCGGGGCCACGGTCGGGTCGGCGGTGAGGAACACGGCGGTGCCCGGCACGCGTACCGGCGGTGCCAGCATCAGGCCCGGCAGGAAGGTATCCAGGCGGATGCCGTCCTTGCGGATCTCATCGCGCAGCAGTTCGCGGCCACGGCGCCAGGTGCGCATCATGGTGAACAGGAAGATGCCCAGCACCACCGGGAACCAGGCGCCCTGCAGCAGCTTGGCGCCGTTGGCGATGACGAAGCCGAGGTCGATGATGAAGAACACCACGCACAGCGGCAGCAGCCAGGCGCGCGCCTTCGGCCACAGCGAGCGGGCGACCAGGGCCAGCAGCAGGGTATCGATCAGCATGGTGGCCGACACCGAGATGCCGTAGGCCACGGCCAGGTTGGACGAGCTGCGGAAGGCCAGCACCAGGCCGATCACCATCACCGCGATACCCCAGTTGATCCCCGGGATGTAGATCTGGCCGATGGTGTCGTGCGAGGTGTGCTTGATGCGCATGCGCGGGATGTAGCCCAGCTGCATGGCCTGGCGCGAGACCGAGAACGCGCCGGTGATGACCGACTGCGAGGCGATCACCGCCGCCATCGTGGCCAGGATGATCATCGGGTACAGCGCCCACGACGGCACGGCCTCGAAGAACGGGTTCTTCAGCGCCTCGGGATGGTTGAGCACCAGCGCGCCCTGCCCCAGGTAGTTCAACACCAGGCACGGCAGCACGAAGAAGTACCAGGCGTGGCGGATCGGCTTGGCGCCGAAATGGCCCATGTCGGCGTACAGCGCTTCGCCGCCGGTCACTGCCAGCACCACCGCACCGAGGATGAAGATGCCGTGCCAGCTGTGCTCCATGAAGAAGCGGATCGCCCACCACGGGTTGAAGGCTTTCAGCACTTCCGGCGCGTCGACGATGTTGTAGATGCCGATCGCCGCCAGCGAAATGAACCAGACCGAGGTGATCGGGCCGAACGCCTTGCCGATCTTCTCCGTACCGAAGCGCTGCGCGGCGAACACCATCAGCAGCACCACCACGGTGATCGGCACGATGAACGCATGCAGGCCGGGGGCCGCCACCTCCAGGCCTTCGACCGCGCCCAGCACTGAAATGGCCGGGGTGATCACGCCGTCGCCGAAGAACAGCGAGGCGCCGAAGATGCCCAGGATGCCCACCACATAGGCCGAGCGCGACCCGTTGCGCAGGGTGCGCTGGGTCAGCGCCATCAGCGCCATGATGCCGCCCTCGCCGTCATTGTCGGCGCGCATGATGATGGTCACGTACTTCAGCGTAACCACGATGTTCAGCGCCCAGAACGCCAGCGACAGCACGCCCAGCACGGTGTCGTGGTCGCTGTTGAGCCCATAGTGCGGCGAGAACGCCTCCTTCAGGGTGTACAGCGGGCTGGTACCGATATCGCCGAAGACCACGCCGATCGCACCGATGATCAGCGCCATGCCTCCGGCTGGAGGAGCGTGACCGTGGCCGCCGGGGGCAGCTGCGTGCGGGGTTTGACTGCTGGACATGGGACTCCTGGCGAAGCTCAGGCGGTTCGTTGAAGGAAAGGAAGGCGGATCAGCGCAGCGCCGACTGCAGCGCCTTGCGGATCACGGTGGCCACTTCGTCGCCTTCATTGAAGGCGTCCCGGGCCATGCGGGCGGCTTCAGCCGGCTTGTAGCCCAGCTGCTGCAGCGCCACGGTGGCATCGGACAGCGGGTCGGCCGGGGCCGGGCCACTGCCGGTGGGCAGCGCGCCGCCGGCACCGAACTGGGCGGCGCGGTCACGCAGCTCCAGCACCATGCGCTCGGCGGTCTTCTTGCCGATGCCCGGAATGCGGGTCAGCGCGGTGATGTCGCCGGCCTGGACCATGCGCGCGAATTCCTCGACGGTGACGCCTGACAGCACGGCCAGCGCGATCTTCGCGCCGATGCCGCTGACCTTCTGCACGTCGCGGAAGAGGCGCCGCTCGCCCTCGCGCAGGAAGCCGTACAGCGAGACGCTGTCTTCCTTCTGTGCGTAATGGGTGTACAGGGTGACCTCGCGGCCGAGCTCGGGCAGGTCATAGAAGGTGCTCATCGGCGCCTCCAGCTCGTAGCCCACTCCGTTCACGTCCACCACCAGCCACGGCGGCGCCTTGTAGGCGACGATGCCGCGCAGTCGACCGATCATTGCGTGCAGCTCCTCATTTGCGGCCCCACGCCTGGCGGGCACTGAGCCCCAGGCGGTTGGCCGTCGCCCTTACGTGGGCATGGGTGATCGCCACCGCCAACGCGTCGGCCGCGTCGGCCTGCAGCTTGGTTTTCAGGTTGAGCATGAGCCCGACCATGTGTTGAACCTGTTGCTTTTCGGCGCCACCGCGGCCGACCACCGCCAGCTTGATCTCGCTGGCCGCATATTCGTGCACCGGCAGGTCGCGCAGCACCACGGCCGAGATCGCCGCGCCACGGGCCTGGCCCAGCTTCAGCGCTGAATCGGGGTTGCGGGCCATGAACACGCGTTCGATGGCCACTTCCTGTGGCTCGTATTCGCGGCACAGGTCGGCCAGGCCCAGCACCAGCAGCTTCATGCGCTGCGGGAAGTCGTCGGCGCCCAGCAGCACCAGCGGCTGGTGGTGCACGTGGCTGACGCGGCCGGTGGCGTCGACATCGATGATGCCGACCCCGGTCCGCTGCGAACCGGGGTCGATGCCGAGGATGCGGGTCATGCTGCACTCCTGGCGGGGCGGAACGGGAGGCGCTGGCAGGCGTATGGGCTCATGACTGTCCGCGGTGACCGTTCAACGGCCCGCGCCCAGGCCGTCGAAGACGGCTCAGGCGTAGGCGTCGGCGCCGAGTTCGGCGTTGGAGTACACGTCCTGCACGTCGTCCAGGTCTTCCAGCATGTCCAGCAGCTTCTTGACCTGAAGGGCGACGTCGCCTTCCACCTTGATGTCATTGTCCGCGCGGAAGGTGATTTCGGCGTGGTCGGCGACATGGCCGGCGGCGACCATCGCATCCTTCACCGCGTTGAACGCGTCAGGGCTGGTGACCACGTCGATCGAGCCGTCGTCCGGGTAGACCACGATGTCATCGGCGCCGGCCTCGATGGCCGCTTCGGTGATGGCTTCCTCGTCGGCGCCCGGGGCGAAGCTGAGCACGCCCAGGCGCTTGAACATGAAGGCCACCGAGCCTTCGGTGCCCATGTTGCCGCCGCACTTGCTGAACGCATGGCGGACATCGGCCACGGTGCGCACGCGGTTGTCGGTCAGGCAGTCGACGATCACGGCCACGCCACCCGGGGCGTAACCCTCGTAGCGGATTTCCTCGTAATCAACGCCTTCCAGTTCACCAGTGGCCTTCTTGATGGCGCGCTCGATCACGTCCTTGGACATGTTCACGGCCAGGCCCTTGTCCATCGCCACGCGCAGGCGCGGGTTGTTGTTGGGGTCGCCTCCACCGCCGCGCGCGGCAACGCCGATCTCACGGATGATCTTGGTGAAAATCTTGCCACGCTTCGCGTCGGACGCGTTCTTGCGGGCTTCGATGGAGGGGCCTCTACCCATGGG
>NZ_JASJSI010000184.1:0-4297 GCF_030237085.1 Stenotrophomonas maltophilia group sp. Smal32 | reverse complement strand
TGGCCTGCGCCGGCACCGTCCCACTGCTGCCGACCAGTGCCCATGCACAGGCCGCCACGCGCAGCTATGACCTGCCCGCCCAGCCACTGCCTGCCGCACTGGATGCCTACAGCCGGCTGACCGGTATCGATCTGGTCGTCGGCGCGGCGCTTCCCGCCGGTCATGCCGCGCCCGCGCTGCGCGGCGACTTCGACGATGCGCAGGCCCTGTCGCACCTGCTGGCCGGCAGCGGCCTGCGTCCGCGCTTCATCCATGCACGCCGCGCCACCCTGGAGCCGGCGCCGGCCGAACGCCGCGACGGCAGCCGCCGCACCGGCCCGCTGCGTGTGCAGGGCGACACCGCGCACGGCAATGCACCGGGCAGCGGAGCCAGCCAGTACGTGCCGGCCACCCACGATGGCTTCGCACCCACTGTCGGTAGCGAGCGCTTGGCGATGGCCGAACGCCAGGACGGCAACAGCCTGCTGCGCTCGATGCCCGGTACCCACAGCTTCCATTCGCGCAGCCAACCGGGCCTGCAGGTCAACATCCGCGGCATGACCGGTGCCGGCCGGGTCAACACCATGATCGACGGTGTCACCCAGACCTTCCGCAACAATGCCGGCCATGGCTCGGGTGGCCCCTTCGCCTACGTCGATCCGTTCCTGCTGGCCGGTGTGGACGTGCAGCGCGGTGCGGTCGCTGGCGGTGACGGCGCTGGTACGCTGGCCGGCAGTGCCAACTTCCGCACGCTCGATATCGACGATCTGCTCGGCGAGGGTCGCGACTGGGGCCTGCGCGCGGGCTACCGGCATGGCAACAACGGCTATGGCAGCGGCCGCACCTTCGCCGGCGCCTGGCGCCACAGCGAGGACGGCGGTGATCGCCAGTTCGGCCTGCTGGCCGCTGCCAGCAGCAGCCACAGCAGCGAATACGCCACCGCCCGTGGGCAGAAGAACGCTGCCGACCCGGGCAGCCAGCAGCCCAGCAGCTGGCTGCTGAAAGCCCGCCTGCAGCCCAGCGACCAGCATCGGCTGGACCTGAGCCACATGCGCTACGAAAACGACTTCTACCACAATTACCCGTGGCAGATTTCCGCGCGCAACCAGCGCGCCAGCTACCACTACACGCCCTATACGCCGTGGATCGACCTGCGTGCCACCTTCGCCAGCAACAAGACCCGGCTGTTCTACCCGCCGGTGGAGGATTCGAGCTACATCGGCCGCCGCACCCACAGCAGCCTGAGCAGCTGGACCGTCGACAACACCAGCCGCTTTGATATCGGCGCCCTGCAGGCGCGGTGGAACACCGGCATCAAGCATCAGTCGGACATCTACGTGGCCGACACCCCTATCCTGCGCGGTGCCAACCCACAGGGCCGCAGCAAGCTCGACAGCGTGTTCAGCACCCTGGAACTGCAATACGACATCTACGCGCTGACCGCTGGCCTGCGCCAGGATCGATACGGCATCCGCGGCCATATCCCGGTGTGTTCCGACGTGCCGGGCCAATGCACGGAGATCCATGGCGGCGACATCGACGTGCGCCGCAGCGAGCGCGCGCTCAGCCCCAGCCTGGCACTCTCACTGCAGGCCACCGACTGGCTGCAGCTGTTCGCTGAAGTCTCGCGCACCTCGCGACCGCCGCGTGTGCAGGAGATGTTCTTCGAGAAGATCCCGTTGGAGGGCATGAGTGATGCCGACGGCGTAGGTGCCAATCCGTTCCTGCGCCGCGAGCGCTCACGCAACCTGCAGTTCGGTGCCAACCTCAGCACCGATTCGCTGCTGGTCGACGGTGACCTGGCGCAGCTGCGCATCACCCGTTTCGACAACCGCATCCGCGACTACATCAAGCCGCAGTACCTGCTGATCGTGCATCCGCCGGAACTGGAGCCGTTCGTGGTGCCGATCGACAGCGATCCGCAGCTCAATGCCTGGACCGATGTGCTGGATGCAGACGACTTCACCACCACCACGCGCTGGATGAACCACCCGGGCGTTGTACGCATGCGCGGCATCGAGCTGGAAGCGCACTACGCCAGTGAGCACTACCACGCCACGCTCAGCTGGACCCGCTCGCGCACCAGCGCACCGGCCATCGAGTTCGTCAACCTGGAAGACATCACCGCCCTGCCCGACCGCTACTGGACGCTGGACGTGGGCGGCCGCTGGTGGCAGCAGCGCGTGCAGGCCGGCCTGCGCGCCGAATACTCCGGGCCCACCGAGGAAGGCTACGACTTCTTCCAGACCCGCAAGACCGGCGGCACCGGTGTGCTGCTCGACTTCTACGCCAGCTTCAAGCCACAGGCCAATACCACGCTGTGGCTGAACATCGAAAACCTGCAGAACAAGTCCTATGACAACAATGCCTCGATCGACAGCATCTTCAGCCCGATCCTGGACCGCGGCAACGGCCGTGGCCGCACCGTCTCGATGGGCATCAATGTGGCGTTCTAGCCGTCGCTGGTTGCCGCTGTGCCTGCTGGCGCTGGCGGGCGTGGCTGGCGCCCAGTCGATGCCCGGCACGGTGACCGACCTGGCCAGCGGCCAGCATCTGGACGAGGCCGCATTCGTGCAGCGTGCGGCCAATGCGCAGCGGCTGCTGCTGGGTGAACGCCATGACCTCGCCGGAGACCATGCGGCCCAGCGCTGGCTGCTGCATGCCCTGCAACAGGTGCGCCCGCAAGGCGCGCTGGTGATGGAGATGATTGCCAGCGAGCGCCAGCCGCGCCTGCAACGGGTGCAGCGCTGGCTGGCCAGGGGCACCCATGCCGAGGGTGCACGCCTGCAGGATCTGCTGGACTGGGATGCGCGCTGGCCGTGGGCCGCGTATGGCGGGCTGGTACGGGAGGCTGCCGATGCAGGCACGCCGTTGTTCGGTGGCAACCTGTCGCGTGCCGAGGTCAACGCGCTGCTGGCCTCGACCGAGGGCGTGCGATTCCCAGTGGCCGCTGCCCGCCAGCGCCTGTCGGCGGTGGTGCTGGCCCAGCACGCAGACGCGGCACCGATGCTGGAAGGGATGCTGGCCGTACAACAGGCCCGCGACACGCGCATGGCGCAGGTGCTGCTCGACGCGCCCGCACCGGCGCTGCTGGTAGCAGGTCGCTGGCATGTACTGCGCGGTACCGGGGTACCGGGCTACCTGTCACCGGATACGCCTGCGTTGGTGATCGCATTGGCTTCACCGGGTGAAACCGTCGATGCAGCTGATGCCGATCTGCTGTGGGTGCTGGACGATGAGTGAGCGCGGCCAACACTGGCAGGCGATCGCGATCACCGTCGTCCTGCATCTGCTGCCACTGCTGCTGTTGGTGCACTGGGTCGCGATGCCGCCGATGCTGCCGCCGCCGGAGCAGGACGTGCGCATCAGCCTGCGCCTGCTGGCACCGGCCACGCCGCCACAGCCGGTAGAGGAGCGCCAGGCCGAAACCCCCAGCCAGGCGCAGCAGGCCCGCGCCTCGCAGCCCACGAAGTCACCGCCGCCGCCCAAGTCTACGGCGGCGCGCGACGGAGAGCAGGCCGCCAGCGAAACGGGTGGCACGGGCCGCCAGCCAGTGCCGGTCGCCCCGCCTGCGGCCGCGACCGATGCAAGTCCCGCACCGGCATCGATCACGGCCGCGCCGCCCGCTCCGGACGCGCCACCGGCAGACTCCCAGGCCGGCGCCGCCAGCGACCAGTGGGAAGCCCGCCTGATGGCGCGGCTGGAACGTTACCGCTATTACCCCGCCGCCGCGCGCTCGCGCCGGCAGCAGGGCACTGCCTGGGTCAGGGCCAGCATCGACCGCGAAGGTCGCCTGCTGGCCCTGCGGCTGGAGCAGTCCAGTGGCCAGCCGATGCTCGATGACGCAGCCCTGCAGACCTTCCGTCGCGCCCAGCCACTCCCCCCAATTCCCGATGAACTGAAGGCACCTCAGGAACTGGTGGTACCGGTGGAGTACTACCTGCGCTAGGCGCTGTGGAGCTGCGAGGCAGTCTGCGACCTCAACCCGGGTTGAGGTCAAATACACCCCGCGCAACAGAGCAGTCCGCCATGCGCAACGATCGCAGCGTGCTGTATCGCCGGGCCGATGCTCGGCTGCTCCATGCGAACGGCAGTTGTAGAGCCGAGGCCCAGCGCCGGGCCGCCCACGGCCCCGCCCCCCCCCCAGGGGTCCGCCCCTCCCGGGCACGGCACCGGGGCGGGCGCGGGCCCGGGGGCCAACGTTCGGGGGGTCCGGCCCCCCGGGGCCGGGGGGTAATACATGTGGCCCCCGCGCCGGGCGCGCCGGGGCCCCCCCGGGGCCCCGGCGAGCGCGGCCCGGCGCGCCGACGCGGGCCAC
>NZ_JASJSI010000183.1:0-4500 GCF_030237085.1 Stenotrophomonas maltophilia group sp. Smal32 | reverse complement strand
CCTTGTCCAGATAGCCCACGGCCTTGCCGTGGCAGTGGCCCTGGCCGGTTGTGCCGCCACCGCCGCCAAGCCGACCGCCGTCGAAGCCAACATCACCACCAAGGCCGTGGGCTATCTGGACAAGGATGCGGTCCCGGCCAGCCTGGACCTGGTGCCGGCGCCGCCGGTGGCCGGTTCGGCCGCCCTCGCCCTGGACGAACAGGTCAGCCGTGAAGCCCGCGCGCTGCGTGGCAGCCCGCGCTTCGCCCAGGCCGGCATCGATGCGGAACTCGGCTTCCCCGAAGGTGCAAACCACTTCTCCTGCGCCGCCGACATCGACGTCGATGCGGTGAAGACTCCGGCGCTGTATCGACTGCTGGAGCGCAGCCGGATCGACGCCAGCGCCGCCACCAAGGCGGCCAAGAACCACTACCAGCGCCCGCGCCCGTTCATGGTCAACGGTGAGCCGACCTGCTCGCCGAAGGATGAAGAAGGCCTGCGCAAGAATGGCTCCTACCCGTCCGGCCATACCTCGATCGGCTGGGCCTGGGCACTGATCCTGTCGGAGATCGTGCCGGACCGCGCCGATGCCATCCAGGCCCGCGGCCGCAACTACGGCGAGAGCCGCCTGGTGTGCAACGTGCACTGGCAGAGCGACATCCTGGAAGGCCGCTTCATGGGCGCCGCCGCCGTGGCCCGCCTGCACGACAACGCCGCGTTCAACAAAGACCTGCTGGCCGCACGCAAGGAGATCGCTGCCGCGCGCAAGGCCGGCCTGCACTCCAGCCGCGACTGCACCACCGAGAACGCGGTACTGAAGGTGCGCCCGCAGAGCGCGTTGTAAGCCATGCCTCTGTAGAGCCGAGCCATGCTCGGCTCAGAGCAGCCGAGCGCAGGCTCGGCTCTACATGAAGCAGGAAACAGAAGGGCCGGCATTACGCCGGCCCTTCTTCATTGCATCAACGCAGCGACCGCATCAGAACTTCGCGGTGAACTCCACGCCCCAGGTACGCGGCTCGTTGAGGAAGCCGGTCAGGTTGTTGAAGTCGATCGCACCGACCACGCGGGTCTGGTTGGTCAGGTTGCGGCCGAACACAGCCACGTCGTACTGGCCGTAATCCCAGTTGTAGCCCAGGCGCAGGCCGCCTTCCAGCGAACTACGGCCGCGGAATTCCGGCGACTCGTAGATGAAGAAGTTCACCGCACTGCGGTAGGCCCAGTCGGTGTAGGCGTACAGCTCGCTGCCGTCGCTGAGCGGGAAGCCTACGCGCAGGGTCGCGTTGTGGATCCACTTCGGTGCCTGCGGCAACGGGTTGCCGTTGACCAGCGCATAGGTCTGGCCGTTGATCACCGTGGTCGGGTCGGTAATGGTGCAGCCACCGCCGCAGATCGCCACCGCCAGGTTCTTGTCCTTGATCTCGGTGTCGTTGTAGCTGCTGCCGAAGGTCAGCAGGACGTTGTCGGCCAGGTAGGCCTCCAGGTCCAGCTCCACGCCCTGGCCGATGGTCTTGTCGGCATTGAGCAGGGTGGCGGTGTTGTTGCTGCCGCCCACGGCGATCAGCTGCTGGCCGTCGACGTTGTAGCGGAACACGCTCAGTCCCAGGCGCGCGCGGCGCTCGAACAGGTCGGCCTTGATGCCGGCTTCATACGAGATCACCTTCTCCGAATCGGCCTGCGACAGGCCCGGCGCGAAGGCCAGGCGGCCCTGGATCGACGGTGCGCGGAAGCCCTTGGCCACACGGGCGTAGGCGTTGATGTCATCGGTCAGCTTGTACACGCCGCTGACATCCCAGCTGACGTCGTTGACGTCGGTGTTGGCCAGGTACGGGCCGCTGACCGGGGTGCCGAACGGAACGGCCTGCAGCACGCTGGCGCTGAAGTCCTTCTTGTCCTGGGTGTAGCGCACGCCGGCACGCAGCTTGAAGCGGTCGGTGACATCGAAGTCGCCCGAAGCGAACACCGCCCACGCCTTGTTCCGCTGGTTCTGCACCACGTGGCCGGTCTGCGGGTTGCCCGGGGTCAGCGAGTCGTAGTTGAAGTTGTTGATGGTCACGTCTTCATCGAAGTAGAAGACGCCGGCCTGCCAGTCGAAGCGGCCCCATTCGTTGGACTCGATGCGCACTTCCTGCGTCCACTGGCGGTGGTGCGGCAGGCCGTCGGCAGACTCCGACGAGAACGGAATCAGGCCCGGGCCGTAATTGCCGGCACCGAGGAAGGCTGCACCGTAGCCACCGTCGATGTCACCACGGTTGAGCGATTCGGCGGTCTCGTAGCCGGTGATCGAGTGCAGGGTCACCGAGCCGAGGTTCCACTGCAGGCGCGCGCTGCCGCCCCAGGTGTCCAGGTCCGAGAAGTTGACGCCGTCGTTGGCCACCTTGTCGCGGTCGAAGTTCTCGACCAGCGAATTGCCGCCCTTCTGGATGATGTTGGCGCGGAACAGGCGCGCGGTGCCGTTGAGCTTGCGCTTGTGCAGGTTGAACAGCGCTTCGAAGTCGTCGCCTTCGTACAGGAACTGCACGCGGCCTGCGGATTCGTCATAGCCTTCGAAGCCACTGTTGGGAGCTCCGACGCGGGTGTTGTCGACCCAGTCGTCGCGGCGCTGGTAGATGGCCGAGACACGTGCCGACCAGCGGTCGGTCAGCGGGCCGCCGTAGGCACCCTGCACGTTCCAGCTGTTGTAGCTGCCATATCCCACGCGGATGTAGCCATCGGCATCCTGCGACGGGCGTGCCGAATCGAACTTGACCACGCCGGCCGGGGTGTTGCGGCCGAACAGGGTGCCCTGCGGGCCACGCAGCACTTCCACGTTGGCCAGGTCGAACAGCGGGAAGCCCTTCAGCAGCGGGCTTTCCTGCACCACGTCGTCGTACACCAGCGACACCGGCTGCGAGGCATTGAGGTCGAAATCGGTGTTGCCCAGACCGCGGATGTAGAAGCGCGGGAAGGCACGGCCGTAGGACGACTCGATGTTGAGGCTGGGCACGCGCGCGGCCAGGAAGCGGATGTCATCGCCGGCCGAGCCGAGCACATCCAGCTTCTCGCCCTGGATCGCGCTCAGTGCGACCGGTACGTCCTTGGCGTTCTCGACGCGGCGCTGCGCGGTCACCTGCAGGGCATCGAGGGCAACCGGATCCTTGGCGGCAGGGGTTTCCTGGGCGGCTGCTACCAGCGGCAGCAGGGCGGAAAGAGCGGCAACGAGGGGGCGCGCGACCGGAAGGCGGCCACGGGAAGTACGGGTCGGGGACATGGCGGTAGGCTGTGTTTGGAGGGGTGGTAAAACGGCGCTACCAGATAATTGTTGCAATACAGCACCTACGCCGCAAATGCCCGCCGTTCATGGCCCCGTCGCCGGCGCCCCCGGGGGCTCGCTAGACTCGGGGTTTCCACCGCGACGGACCCGCCGCCATGACCCAGTGGTACTTCCATGCCTCCGCCCAGGCCGAGCGCGTCGGCCCGCTTGATGACGAGGCCGCGCGCCGCTACGCGCAGGCCAATCCACGCGCCCTGGCCTGGTGCCAGGGCATGAGCGGGTGGACGCCGATCGCCGAGGTGGCCGGGCTGCAGGCGCCGGCCCCGGGCATGCCCAATACCCCGCCGCCGGTGCCGGCAGGCGCCAGCGGTCGCGCCGACGACATCGAGTTCCGCATCGTCGGCCATGAAATGCAGTTCGTGGAGATCGAGCTCGACCCCGGCGAGAGCGCCATCGCCGAGGCCGGCGCGCTGATGTTCAAGGACGCTACGGTGCAGATGGACACGGTGTTCGGCGCCGCCAACGGCGACCAGGGCGGCGGCTTCATGGGCAAGGTGATGGCCGCAGGCAAGCGCGTGCTGACCGGCGAGAGCCTGTTCGCCACCGTCTACACGCAGAGCGGGCACGGCAAGGGCAAGGTCGCCTTCGCCGCGCCCTACCCGGGCACGGTGCTGGCGATGAAACTGGACCAGCACGGCGGCCGCCTGATCTGCCAGAAGGACAGCTTCCTGGCCGGCGCGCGCGGCGTGCAGATCGGCGTGCAGTTCCAGCGCAAGATCATGACCGGCCTGTTTGGCGGCGAGGGCTTCATCATGCAGAAGCTGGAGGGCGACGGCTGGGTGTTCATCCACGCCGGTGGCTGCGTGGTCGAGCGCGAGCTGGCTGCCGGTGAACGCCTGGACGTGGATACCGGCTGCGTGGTGGCGTATCACCCCACGGTGGACATGGACGTACGCCGGGTCACCGGCATCAAGAGCATGCTGTTCGGAGGCGAGGGCGTGTTCCTGGCCACGCTGACCGGTCCAGGCAAGGTCTGGCTGCAGTCGCTGCCGTTCTCGCGCCTGGCTGGCCGCATGTGGATGGCCGCACCGCAGGGCGGTGGCCAGAGCCGCGGCGAAGGTTCGGTGCTGGGAGGTCTTGGCCGGATGCTGGACGGCGACAACCGGTTCTGACCCACTCGTTTGGTAGGTGCCGACCTTGGTCGGCACTGGAATCTGCGCGTGCCGACCAAGGTCGGCACCTACCGTACCTCTTTCCTGAATGGGCGAGGA
>NZ_JASJSI010000182.1:0-4538 GCF_030237085.1 Stenotrophomonas maltophilia group sp. Smal32 | reverse complement strand
CCAATCACCAGAAACCCAGCTTTCAGCGACCAACCCACCCCCACCACGGAGGGGCTCCGCCGTTCGCCGATCCCCGTCGAAGGCGCGCCTCCCGCGCTGCAACATGCCCACGCGCAGACCTGCGCCATCATGGGCACCCCGCCCCCGCCAGGACCGTGCCATGCAGCAGTACCTGCTTCTGATCTATATCGAGCCTGCCCTGCTGCAGGCCCTGCCCACCGAAGAATTCAACGCGCTGATGCGCGACTGCCTGGCGCACGCCGACAAACTGCAGGCCAAGGGCACGCTTCTGGCCGCGCAGAAGCTGCAGCCGGTCGACACCGCACAGACCCTGCGCGTGCGCGATGGCCACAGCCGTGTACTGGATGGCCCGTTCGCCGAAACCCGCGAACTGCTGGCAGGCTTCAACCTGATCGTCGCCCGCAACCGCGACGAAGCCATGCGCATCGCCCGCGACTTCCCATGGGCACGCTTCGGCAGCATCGAAGTGCGGCCGCTGGAAGACATGGACGCCGAGCGCGAACGCTGCGGCGCCCCGGCTGCCGCTATGGCAGCAGCCGTACCCTGATCTCGCGCGGGCCTACGCCTTCGTTGCCGCTGTAGTCGCGCACGCTGGCGCGCACGATGTACTCGCCCGGCGGCAGCGCCGCCGGCTGCCAGCGCCCGGTTTCCATCAGGCCGTCACGCACGGTGTTGGTGGCCAGGTAACGGAAACGGGTCACCGCACTGCCGTGCACGGTGATGCCGCTGTCGGGGGCATAGGCCACCCGCACCGCTTCCTTCTGCGGCGGCATGCGGTTGAACACGATGTTCCAGCGTGGCTGTTCGTAGCCCTGCAGCGCCCGGCCACTGGCATCCAGGATCTGGTAGCCCACCTGGTACATGCCCAGGCGGCGTCGTGGCAGATTGTTGTCGACCTGGTCCCAGGCCTCCACCACGATCTGCACACCGCGTCCCTGGCGCGCCACCATCACCACGCCTTCGCTGCCTGCGGCCATTGGCTGGTCGTTGTCGTCCAGCAGCGCCACATCGGTGATGCGCGGTGCGAAGTGGTCGGCGTAGTTGTGGAAGCCCAGTGCCACGGCATTGGTCTCGAAACCTCCGGTGCCGACGGCCAGGTGCACGTGCGCCTGGTTGTTGATGCTGCCCAGGCGATCACCGACGTGGATGCGCATACCACGCCGCACGCGCATCCGCTCCAGCCTGCCCTGTTCGTCGTACAGCGCCTGCCAGCGCGCATCGAACGGTTCATTGCGTGGGGTGCGGCCCACCCGCATGTGGATGTACTTGAGGCGGTCCACCGCCAGGCCCTCGGCCTGTTCACCCAGACTCCAGGCCGCCATCGGGCTGCTGATCTTGCCATCGGCGATCGCCAGCACGGTCTGGCCCACATCACCGCGCACGTCGAAGCCCCCGTGCAGGTGATGGCGACTCTCGCCCTTGAAGTTTCCGCGCACTTCGCCCAACGTACCGACCACTTCATGCCAACCGTCCTGCGGTGCCAGCGGCCAGCGGCCGCCCGTCTCCGGCAACGCCGCATCGGCAGCCGGGCCGACCAGTGCCGGCGCCGGCAGTTCCCCCACCGGTAGCGGGCGCAGGCGGTGCAGGCGATAGGCCGTCGCGTCGGCCACCAGCACGCTGCCGTCGGCGTCCATCGCCAGCCCACTGGGGCGGGCCAGGCGTGGCAGTCGACCGTTGCCGACCAGCGCGATCTGATGGCCCTGCGGCGTCACCTGCACGATGCGGCCATCCATGTCGCCCACGTACAGCACGCCATCGTGGGTGGTGGCCAACGACAGCGGCCCGTTGATCACGCCACCACCACCCACCACGGTGCTGACCGTGCCATCGGCACCGACGCGGCGCACCGCGTTGTTGAACAGGTCGGCCACCAGCAGCGCGCCCTGCGCATCGAAGGCCAACGCCACCGGCGTATCGAAGCGCGCAGCGGCGCCGGTGCCATCGGCCATTCCCGGGCGCTCACCACCGGCCAGGGTGCGCACCGTGCCGTCGGTACCGATCACCCGGATACGGTCGTTGTAGGTATCGGCCACGTAGACCTGGCCCTGCGCGTCCACCGCGATGCCCATCGGTGCATCGAAGCGTGCCTGCGCGGCCACTCCATCGGCATAGCCCTGTTCACCACCGGCCAGCGTGCTGACCTGGCCATCGGTGCCGATGCGGCGGATCGCATGGTTGCCGGTGTCGGCCACGTACAGGTTGCCCTGCGCATCGGCCGCGATGCCCGAAGGTGTATTGAAGCTGGCCTGCAACGCCGGGCCATCAACGCGTCCCTCGCCCTGCCCCGCTACGGTTTCGACGCGGCCATCGGGCAGGCGGCGGCGGATCCGGTTGTTGTCGCCGGCATCGGTGAAGTAGATGCTGCCATCGGCACCGCGCAGCAGTGAATACGGGTCGGCGAAGCGGGCCTGCGCGGCGGCACCGTCGCGGTCACCCGGATGACCATCGCCGGCAAGCGGCTCGATCTGCGCAGTCCAGGCCAGCGGCGTGGGCGCGGGGCCTGCGGGTTCAGCCAGCGTGTGCAGCGGTGCCTCCCACCAGGTCGCCGCCAGTGCCACTGCCGTTGCCAACGCCACGCCTGCCGCCATCCATTGCCACCGTGCCATCGCGCTGCACTACCTGCTGCTGTCTGAAGAGGTACCGACAATAGACGCTGCGCACGGGATGCGCCACGGCCAATCGTGCGGCCGGATACCAGAGTTCCATGCACCGCGCTTGTTCTCGTTGGCCACAGCAGGTTCAATGCGGTTCCCACGGATGGAGAACCTCCATGCCCCGCACGCTCCCCCTCGCCGCCCTGCTGATCGCCACGCTGGCCAGCACGCCCGTGTCCGCCTCGATCACGGTGGCACCCCAGAAGCCGTCGGTTACCAGCGACGCGGTACACATGGCCTACGCCACGCGCTGGGATGAGGCGATCCAGCAGTCGCGCAGCGGCAACACGCTGGGGGCGCTGATTGCCATGGAGCGGCTGATGGAGGATCCGCTGCTGGACGACTTCGACGCCGAGCGACGGGGCCGTGCCTCGCAGGTGGCCGGCTGGACCGCACTGATGCAGAAGAAGCCGGCCCAGGCCCGCCGCTATCTGCAGCGGGCGATGGAAGCGTTGCCCGACGATACGCAGATCCTGCTCACCCTGATGTCGGTGGAACTGTCCGAGAACCAGCCTGCGGCGGCCACCCGCTATCTGGTGCGGGCGCTGAAACATGCCGACGGGCCCGTGCCACTCGATCACCAGACGATCGGCTACCTGCAGTATCGCCTGCACGATCAGCCACGACAGCGCATGGACCTGCTGCAGGCGCTGTTCGACAACGGCTGGAAGAGCGGTGGCCTGGAACCGGCCGGACTGTGGCTGGCGCTGGCCACGCTGCAGGCCGAGAACGGCCGCGGCGATGCGATCCCGGCCACGCTGGCCCGCATCGACAGCCCGGCCGAGATCATCCAGCTGCGCAGCGACAAGCGCTTCGACCGCTATGTCGACCGTGCCGATCCGCGCTTCGACCCGGTACAGGTCGCGCAGAAGCACCTGGACGACCTGCGGGTGTCCGGCCTGCTTGATCGCAAGCTGGACGCGCGCATGGCCCAGTTCAGCGTCACGCTGCTGATGCTGGACCGCAATGAAGAAGTGCTGGCACTGACCGACGGCATGGCCCGTGCGGCCGCCGAAGGTGAATCGCCGTCGGCGGAGGAAGCCGAGTGGGTGGCGTGGCTGCTCAACAGCCGGTTCACCGCGTTGCGCCGGCTGGGCCGCACCGACGATGCCCTGGCGGTGGCGCAACAGGCGGCCCGCATCGGCGCACTCGGCCCGGACGACATCGAGCACCGGCTGAATGTCGGCTTCGTGTTCACTTCGCTGGGACGTATGCAGGATGCCGCGCAGGCCGTGAAGGACCTCCCCGGTCTCGGCGCCTACGGCAAAGCCGCACAAGCCCTGGTGCAGTTCGCTGCCGCCCGCGAGCGCGGCGATGCCCAGGCGGTGGAAGCCGCACGCTCGGTGATCCTCGCCCAGCGCGACGACGCGCGCCTGTTCCATCGCGAGATGCTGCTGGACGAAGACAACCTGGACGGCGCAGCAGCGGTGCTGATCGAACAGCTGCGCTCCCCCACCGACCGTGGCGAGACGCTGGCCAGCCTGCAGGACATGCGCACCTATCCGTCATTGCCGGGCGACGTGAAGATCGATGCGGCCTGGCGTGCGCTGAAGCAGCGCGCTGACGTGCAGGCCGAAGTTGCACGCGTCGGCCGGATCGAGCGCTACGAACTGGTCAGTACCTCGACCTCGCGCTGAGCGGCTTTTGTGTAGAGGCGCCGCCCCCCCGCGCCCGGCGCCCAGCGGCGCCGCCCCGGGCCGCCGCCAACACCCCGCCGCCCCCGCCCCGGGCCGTGGGGGGGGGGCCGGGGGGGGGGGGGGGGCCGGTGTGGGGGTGCGGTGGGTGTGCGGCCGTGAAATTGGAGGACAATGTCCCGGTTTGGGCCTACGCGCGACCCGCGGGGTTCGGGGGTCAGCCCCCCAA
>NZ_JASJSI010000181.1:0-4603 GCF_030237085.1 Stenotrophomonas maltophilia group sp. Smal32 | reverse complement strand
AACGCCCCAAAAAAGAAACCGCCCCGGTGGGTGTTTTGGGCGGTTTAAGACCCGGCCCTGCGCCGGCCCCAAGGGCGGCCCCGGCGGCCCCCGAGTGGGGTGCCCGGGGGCGGAATCCAGGCGGGGGGTGGGGCGGGTGGGGGTGGAGGGGCGGGTTCGGGCCCCGCCCCCGCGCGCGGCTACGCCGGGAACCGTCCCCCGCCGAGGGCGGCGGCTCTACAAAAGGAAACGCCGCCCTTGGGCGGCGTTCCTGCTTCAGCGACGGTCGGCGACGATGTTGCCGAAAGTGTCGGTGTAATCCTTGAACTCGGGGATGCGCTGGATCAGGTCGGCCGGGATCACCTCCATGCCCTCCGGCGGCTGGATCTTCACCGGCTGCATGTTCGGGTCGGCCGGTGCAGCCACCAGCGTGTTCTGGCGCAGCACCTGCAGCTTGCCGAACATCGTCTGCAGCATCTGCTTCTGTCCGTCGTCCAGCGGAATCTGGATCTCGTCCACCTTCATCGTTCCATCGCCGAGGATGATGATGTTCGGTGCGGGCGGGCGGCGCACGGTCACCATGCCTTCGCTGACGGAAATCTTGGGCTTGCCGCGCTCGGCGCGGTGGTTGCGGTAATCCTTGTCGCAGCCGACCAGGCCCAGGCAGAGCAGGGCGGCCAGCAGCAGGAACAACTTCTTCATGGCGTTCGGTTCGGGGGCATCCGGGGCCCCCATTGTAAGCCTGCCGACGCAGCCGGACCGGCAACGGAAAGCCGCTGCCGGTCGGGTGCGTCGATTTGTCTCAGTTGGAGAACGTGACCGAGTTGTTCTTGCCGCAGTCGTCCACGTCGCTCTGGTCCATGGTCGCGTAGGGCTTGAACGCCGGCAGCTCGCGCGCCAGTGCCTGCTGGCTGGCCAGCATCGCCGGCAGGCGATCACAGATGCGCTTGGCCTGGACCTCGATCTTGGCGGCTTCGGCGTTGATGCGCTTCTCCACGCCTTCACTGTCGCCGCTGAAGATGCCCTTCAGCGCTTCGCCGGCCGCATTGGCACCGAGCTTGGCACCGGCCAGGCCGACGTCCATGCCCGCCATCGCAACGGCAACCACGTGGCCGCGGTACTCCTGCAGGTGGCGGCGCTGGGTGTCGTTGGCCGCGACCTCCTTGCCGGCGATCAGCAGGCGGCCGTCGGGCGTGATCTCCGCACGCGGCTGCTGGTCGGCCGAGATCTTGATGTTGCCCTGGGCGATGTCCTTGCGGGCATCGTCCATGGCTCCCTTGACGGTCTGGCCGACGCCGCTGGTGGCTTCGGCGACGCTCTTGCCGACGGTCTTGTCGGGGGCGGAGGACGTGCCGCCGCAGGCGATCAGCGGCAGGCACAGCAGGGTGGCGGGCAGCAGGCGCAACAGATTCATGATGTTCCCCTGGACGTGTCTGGAAGAGGATTACTTGCTGCGCGGCAGGGTGACCCGGCCGCTGACGTTGCGGTGTTCGACATCGCCGCTGCCGCTGTGATCGACGGTCAGGCTGCCGCGTACGCCGTCCACCTGGATGTCGCCCGAGCCGTGGCTGCGCACATGCACGTTGCCGCCGATGTCGGCCAGGTCGACGCCACCGGAGCCGACCACGCCGACTTCGACGCTGCCCTGCACGCGCTTGAACTCGATGTCGCCCGAGCCGACCGTGTCCAGGCGCGCGTTGCCACGCACATCGGTGATCTTCAGGTCACCCGAACCGACCGTGCCGGTTACGGCGTCGCCGCCGATGTTGTGGGCATTGACGTCGCCCGAACCCAGCGACAGCAGGTTCAGCGAACTGCCGCCGTCGATGTTCAGGTCGCCCGAGCCCACCGCGGCGTGGATGCTGCCGCGCGTACCGCGGGCGACCGCATCACCGGAACCGACATCCACGCTCAGCGACTGTGCGTTCTCCACGCTGGCATCGCCGGAGCCGACCTTGAGCTGCAGCGGCAGGTTGTCCGGCACGCTGCCGTGGATGTCCAGCCAGGCGTAGCTGTTGCCCAGGCTGATGCCACTGTGGCGGCCGTCGCGGCGCAGGCTGACGACCAGCTTGTCGCCTTCCCTGCGCTGGTCCAGCACCAGCTGGTCCAGCCATTCCTGGCTGGAGGCGCAGGCGCGGCCATCCAGCTGGCCACCGCCCTTGCTGGCGACGACCTTCAGGTCGTGCTGGTTCACCTCGATCACCACCGCCCTGGCACCGGCCGTATCCAGCTTCAACGTGCGCGCAGCAGTGAACTTGCAGTTCGGGGCATCGGCAGCGAGTGCCGACAGCGGCAACAGCAACAACGCGGAACAGGCGAGCAGGGAACGCATGGGTGGTGCCTCCGGGTGGATGGAATCAGATCTCGCCGGCGCGCTTGCGCAGGCGGATGGCGAGGAAGATGAACACTGCACCGACGGCCGCACCGATCCACAGTTCCGGCATCGCCAGCGACTTCAGCTGCGAGGCGGGAGACATCAGGCTGACCACCGAGTCCAGGTCGCGGCGCGACCCTTCACCGGCGCCGAGGCGATACAGCAGGTCCATGCCGGGCACGCCGCCCAGCAGCAGGCGGCCGACGATGTTCTGCCAGAACCAGCCGGTGGTCAGGCCGAACAGCGGCATGATCTTGGTGGTGCTGACGATGACGCCGGCAAACAGCGGCAGCATCACCGCCCACAGGAACGGCTTGCTCTTGGCCCAGGCCGAGCACAGCAGCAGCCAGCCTGCAGTAGGCAGGGCCCACAGGGCGTAAACCGGAATCCAGCTCAGGTGGCCAGCGGCCAGGGTCAACGGGCTGGCGGGCCCCCAGATCAGCGCCATCGGGCTGCCGCCGTGCATCAGCGCGACGATGCTGATGATCAGCATGAAGCCGAACATGGTGATGATGCCGGCGACCACCGCGATCAGCGGCGCCACGATCAGTGCGCTGATCAGCTTGGACAGCACGGTCTGGGTGTCCGACAGCGGCAACGACTTCCAGAACAGGATGCTGCGGTCGCGGCGGTCGTCGTACAGGGCGCCCAGGCAATAGAAGAACACCACGAAGGCCAGCACCAGGAACGGCCAGGCCGAGCTGAGCACCAGGGTCAGGTCGAGGCCGTTGCCAAGGTCGGCAAGGTCCTTGCTGTCGATGTTGCGGGTCAGCAGGGCCAGGTCCAGGCCATTGACGTTCACGCTTTCGCCATCGACATGCAGTGCGCCGTTGCGCGCCGCGCGGTTCAGAGCGAACAGGCCGAAGGCGATGCCGACAGTACTCATCACCAGCGAGATCAGGCCGGCGATCAGCGGGGCATACAGGAAACCGCCGCGGTTTTCCCAGTACTCGCGCTTGAGCAGCCAGCGCAGGGTGCCGAGGGGGCTGACGGGGTGGTTGACGGCATTCATGCGTAGGTCCCCTTCATGACGGCGACGAACAGGTCGGCCAGGCCCGGGCTGCGGGTCTCGCCAAGAGTGGAAAGCTGGGCGCGCGGTACGCCGTCGAACAGCATCACGGTCTTGCCGAACGCCAGGCTGCGTTCGTCGATCGGCTTCAGGGCGCGTGCGGTCTCCAGCTGGTCGGCGTTGACCAGCAGTTCGGTGTAGCGCTGGCCGACTTCGTCCATTTCCGCGTCGAGCACGATGCGGCCGTCGCGGATGAACATGACGTCGCTGAGGATGTGCTCGATCTCTTCCACCTGGTGGGTGGTGACGATGATGGTCTTCTGCTCGTCGAAGTAGTCCTCCAGCAGGCGCTGGTAGAACTCCTTGCGGTACAGGATGTCCAGGCCCAGGGTAGGCTCGTCCAGCACCAGGATGCGGGCATCGATGGCCATCACCAGCGCCAGGTGCAGCTGCACGATCATGCCCTTGGACAGTTCGCGCACGCGCTGCTTCGGTTGCAGCTTGGTGTTGGCCAGGAAACGCTCGCAGCGGGCGCGGTCGAAACGCGGGTGCACGCCGGCGACGAAGTCGATCGCCTCGCGCACCTTCAGCCAGCGCGGCAGCACGGCAACGTCGGCGATGAAGCAGATGTCATTCATCAGTTCGTCGCGGTGCAGCCGTGGATCGCGGCCAAGCACGCTCAGCTCACCCTCCACCGAGGTCAGGCCGAGCAGTGCCTTCAATGCCGTGGTCTTGCCGGCACCGTTGGGGCCGATCAGGCCGACGATGCGCCCGCTCGGAATGCTGAAGCTGGCATTGTCGAGGGCAACGGTGGACTTGTAGGCCTTGCGCAGGCCGCGGGCGGTGATGACCGATTCGCTTGCGGTGCTATTCATCAGACTTTCCCCTGGGGCAGCAATTCGTCGAGGCTCAGGCCCAGGCGCTGGATGCGCTCCAGCACGGCCGGCCATTCTTCATTGAGGAAGCGCTCGCGCTCGCTGCTGCGCAGCTGCGTGGCGGCCTGCTCGGTCATGAACATGCCCAGCCCGCGGCGCTTCTCGACCAGGCCTTCGTCGGCCAGTTCCTGGTAAGCACGCGAAACGGTGATGGGGTTCAGTTGGTAATCGGCGGCCACCTGGCGCACCGAAGGCAGGGCATCGCCCGGCTTGAGGATTCCGTCGAGCATCATGGCGATCACGCGCTCCTTCAACTGACGGTAGATGGGAGCGCCGTCGCTCCACTGGATGTCGCTCATATTCAGC
>NZ_JASJSI010000180.1:0-5080 GCF_030237085.1 Stenotrophomonas maltophilia group sp. Smal32 | reverse complement strand
GGCGGGGCCCCCAAACCCCACCGGGCTGTTTTGCCCCCCCCGGGCCGCCAAATACAATTCGGCTTTTGCTCATGCTGTTGCGTTTGACTCCTACTCGGCGCGGGCCCAGGGAGATATCCAGGGTGGGGGGGTGTGGGTAGCGGGGACGGTTGCGGCCATGGATGGCGCCATCGAGCCCCCTTGTTTGGGTTCACGGGGTGTCCCGGCTACGCACATCCGCCCGCGCCCTCGCTGAACAGTCAAAGCGCCGGGAGCGCACGCCTTCCATCCATGACCCTTGACCTCAACCAA
Organism: Stenotrophomonas maltophilia group sp. Smal32; assembly: GCF_030237085.1. NCBI lineage: Bacteria > Pseudomonadati > Pseudomonadota > Gammaproteobacteria > Lysobacterales > Lysobacteraceae > Stenotrophomonas > Stenotrophomonas maltophilia group sp. Smal32. The sequence continues at coordinate 4,789 of NZ_JASJSI010000180.1, read as the reverse complement.
TGTTGAGGTGCGATAACGATCTCCCCACGGCCAGCCCCCTGGCCTTCCCCACGGAGATTGCTTCGATGTCGTACTCGCTTCCCCCGCTCCCCTACGCCTACGACGCCCTCGAGCCGCACTTCGATGCGCGCACGATGGAGATCCACCACAGCAAGCACCACCAGACCTATGTCAACAACCTCAATGCCGCCATCGAACAGGCCGGCCTCGCCGATCAGCCGGTCGAGGCACTGATCGCCCAGCTCGATACCGTGCCCGAAGCGCAGCGCGGCGCGATCCGCAACAACGGCGGCGGCCACGCCAACCACAGCCTGTTCTGGACCGTGCTCAGCGCCAGCGGTGGCGCACCCGACGATGAACTGGCAGCGGCCATCGACCGCGACCTCGGCGGTTTCGATGCCTTCAAGGACGCCTTCACCAAGGCCGCGCAGACCCGTTTCGGCAGCGGCTGGGCCTGGCTGACCAGCGATCGCGATGGCCGCCTGCAGGTGGAAAGCAGCGCCAACCAGGACAGCCCATTGATGGGTGCAGCCGTTGGCCTGTCCGGCAACACCCCGATCCTCGCACTGGATGTCTGGGAACACGCCTACTACCTGCACTACCAGAACCGCCGCCCCGACTACATCGGTGCGTTCTTCAACATCATCAACTGGGCCGAGGTCGGCCGGCGCTACCGCCAGGCCCGGGCCTCATGAGCGGCGAGACACTGCCGTACGCCGGGCCGTGGGCGGGGGTCTTCCCCGCCCCGGCGCCGGTGCCGTCGGTCGAGATGCCGCCGCGTGCACTGCGGCGGCTGCTCGGTCACTTCCCCACCGGGGTGGCCATCGTCTGCGCGCGCGATGCACAGGGCAAGCCGGTCGGCCTGACCATCAATTCGTTCGTGCCGGTGTCATTGCAGCCGCCACTGGTGCTGTGGAACCTGGCGTTGCACGCACAGAGCCTGTCCACCTTCCAGCGCGCCACCCGCTTTGCAATCAACGTGCTGGCAGCCGACCAGGAAGCGCTGGCCCGGCGCTTCGCCGATCCGCAGGTCCGCAACCGCTTCGACGGCCTGGCATTGCTGGATGATGACGAGGACGCCGCACCACGCATCGCCGGTGCGGTCGCCCATCTCACCTGTACCCGCCACGCGATGTGGCCGGTGGGCGATCACCTGCTGCTGGCCGGACGCATCATCGAGGCGCACGAGAACGGCGGCGCGCCGCTGCTGTTCCATCGCGGCCGCTTCCAGCCAGGCCCCACCGAACTGCTGGTCGAGGTGCGCTGATGAACATCGAAGCCCTGGAATGCATGCTTGCCAACGGCAAGGACGGCGCGCTGCTGCGCTTCGGCCTGGGCAAGGGCTGGCTGGATGCCGGCAACCCGGTCCGCGCGGCCACCCACCTGGGCCGCTGCGTGGTGCTTGATCCGCAGTACTCGGCCGCCTGGAAACTGCTCGGCAAAGCCTGGCTTGCCGGTGGCCAACCGCAGGCGGCGCGCGAGGCGTGGCAACGCGGGCTGAGCGTGGCCGGCAGCAAGGGTGACCAGCAGGCACGCAAGGAAATGCAGGTGTTCCTGCGCCGCCTGGACCGCGAACAGGCGGCCCTGGCGAAGGCGGGCTGAGTCGATCAGCCCGCGTTGGCCGACGCCGGTGCGGACATGATGTCCGACATCGGCAGGCGGCGCGGCTTGCTCGGGAACGCGTGGCGCAGGATGCGCCAGACCACCTGGCCGAACTGGCGCGGCAACGAGCCGTTGTTGTAATGCTGGCCGTAACGGTGGCAGATGTCCTTCACTTCCTTGGCAATGGCCGCATAGCGGTTGGCCGGCAGGTCCGGGTAGAAGTGGTGCTCGATCTGGTGGCTGAGGTTGCCCGACAGCACGTTGATCAGGAAGCCGCCGCTGATGTTGGACGAACCACGCAACTGGCGCAGGTACCAGTGGCCACGCGATTCATTGCGCAGGCACTCCTTCGGGAACGTTTCCGATTCGGCGGTGAAGTGGCCGCAGAAGATGATCACGTAGGTCCAGATGTTGCGCAGGCCGTTGGCCACCATGTTGCCCAGCATCACGGTGAGGAAGAACGGGCCGGCAAGCAGCGGGAAGAACACGTAGTCCTTCAGCACCTGGCGGGCCATTTTCCGTGCCACCGGGCGGGTCTGCAGCCACATTGCACGCGCACTCATGCGCCCCTTCAGCCAACGGCCCAGGCGCAGGTCCTGCGCGGCCACGCCCCACTGGAACAGCAGCGCGAAGATCGGCGCGATGATCGGCTGCAGCAGGTAGAACGGCTTCCAGCGCTGTTCCGGGAAGATGCGCAGCAGGCCGTAGCCGATGTCATCGTCCATGCCGCGCACGTTGGTGTAGGTGTGGTGGCGGAAATTGTGGGTCTTGCGCCAGTTGTCGGCGGTGGCAACGATGTCCCACTCGTAGGTGTTGCCATTGAGCTTGGGGTCGCCGGTCCAGTCGAACTGGCCGTGCATCACGTTGTGGCCCAGCTCCATGTTTTCCAGGATCTTGGACAACGCCAGCAGCAGCGTGCCGGTGATCGCGGCCGGCCACAGCAGCGGCATCCAGAACAGCGGCGAGAACGCCGCCAGGAACAGCAGGCCACGGCCACCCACGCCGAACCAGCGCACGGCGGCGGCCACGCGGCGGATGTAACGGGTATCGGAGGCGCCAAGGCTGCCGATCACACGGTCGCGGATCGCGTCGAGCTCCTCGCCGAAGGCATGCATCTCGGCAGTACTCAAGGCACGGTCGGTAGCGCGGGTCATGGCAGGCGTCCTCAGAGATCCAGGGTCAGGTCGGTGGTCGGTGCGCTCACGCATATCCGCACCGGCTGTGCCGAGTCGGACTGCAGGTCGCCGGTGCGCAGGTGGCGGGTAGCGCCACTGACGCGATCACAGGTGCAGGTGTTGCAGATGCCCATGCGGCAACCGTGCCTGGGCTTGATGCCATGCGCTTCCAGGCTTTCCAGCAGCGAGCGGCCACGCGGCACGCTCAACTGGCGGCCACTGCGCGCAAGCGTCAGCGACACCTCGCCTTCGCTGCTGGCATCGCCCAGCGGCGCCGGCGGGGTGAAGGCTTCGGCCTGGAAGCCGGCGACCTGCTGCGCCAGCCGCGAACGTGCAGCGGCGACGAACCCATCCGGGCCGCAGGCCAGCACGTGGCGCTGCGCCAGCGGCGTGTCATCGCCCGCGACCTGCAGATCGTGGGTATCGATGCGCGCGGCCGGCACCTCGCCGTCGCGGGTGGTCAGCAGATGCACGCGCAGGTTCGGCTGCGCCGCGGCCAGCGCCTGCAGTTCATCACGGAACTGCAGATGGGCCGCGGTGCGCTCCCAGTAGAACACGTCCACCGGCGCCGCCAGCGGGCGCTGGCAGGCCTCACGCAGCAGGCTGCGCATCGGCGTGATGCCACTGCCGGCGGCCAGCAGCAGCACTGGGGCGGCGGCCGGCATATGGAACTCGCCGAAGGCGGCATCGAGGCGGAACAGTTCGCCCGGCCGCGCATGGTGGACCAGATGCTGGCTGACCCGGCCGCCGTCTACCGCCTTGACGGTGATGGCCAGCTCGCGCGGCCCCAACGCGGTGGGGCTGTAGCTGCGCTGCCACAGGCGTCCTTCCATCTCGACGCCCAGGGTGACGTGCTGGCCGGCGCGCATGCCGGCCCAGTGCCGGTTGGTGCGCAGGACCAGGGTCGCCGCGCCCTCGCCGGCCGGCTCGCGCCGGACCAGGCGGGCCATCGGCTCGCGCAGTGTCCACAGGGGATTGAGCTGGCCCGCCCAGAAATCGAACAGCGACGGCGAGACCCAGCGGTACGGAGAGAACAGGGACGGACGGACGACAGCGCTCATGGGCGCACTATACGGGCGCACATACACCTGTGTATACATGTGTATATTGAACCGGATTGGGTATGATTCAGCCTCGCCCCACCGGAACCCCCATGGCCGCCGCCACCGCCTTGTCGACGCCCGAAGATGCCAACAGCCCGGCCCGCCGTACGGTGAGCCGCGAGGATCTGCTTGCCGCCGCCCTGAAACTGATCGGGCCGCACCGCAGCCTGTCCACGCTCAGCCTGCGCGAAGTGGCACGTGAGGCCGGCATCGCGCCCAACAGCTTCTACCGGCAGTTCCGCGACATGGACGAACTGGCCGTGGCGCTGATCGATGCGGCCGGCCGCTCGCTGCGCACCATCATCGGCGAGGCCCGCCAGCGCGCCACCTCCACCGCCACCAGCGTGGTGCGCGTTTCCGTGGAGACCTTCATGGAGCAGCTGCGCGCCGACGACAAGCTGCTGCACGTGCTGCTGCGCGAAGGCGCGGTCGGCTCGGACGACTTCAAGCACGCCGTCGAACGCGAGCTGCACTATTTCGAAGAAGAACTGCAGCACGACCTGGTGCGCCTGGCCGCGCTGGATGGCGCGGTGCTGCACGCCCCGGAACTGGTGGCCAAAGCCATCACCCGGCTGGTGTTCGCGATGGGCGCCACCGCCATGGACCTGCCGCCGGAGAAGGATCCGGAACTGGTCGAACAGATCTCCACGATGATCCGCATGATCATCGTCGGCGCCCGAAGCCCCGCCGCCTTCCGCCGCGGCTGATCGAGGCCGGCGCCCGGGGTCGGATCCCTTTCCGCAGGAACGGGCTCTGACCCCCACCCTCTGCAGCGCCCCAGAACGACATGACCACCGGCAGGGTTGTCGCTGCTTTGTGTAATGTTATAACACCCCCATGATCTGACTCGACCGCCGCCCCACACGGAATGGCTACGGCTTCGTTATATAGCCATTGCTATGTTGATAA
>NZ_JASJSI010000017.1:0-59398 GCF_030237085.1 Stenotrophomonas maltophilia group sp. Smal32 | reverse complement strand
ACTCAACAGTCCACAAAACCTAGACCGACCAACTCTGCCAAGCCGAGCGGCGGGGGGGGGCGCGCGGCGGGTGGGGTCGGGGGGGGGGGGGGCGGGCCCCCCCCCCCCCCCCCCCGCCCCGGCCGCCCGCCCCCCCCCCCCCCCCCCCCACCCCGCCATCCCACGGATTGCCCGCTTTTGACGTTGACGTTGATTCGGCAGGTGCAGGGCGCAGCCCTGCCGACAAACCCCCTCCTGCGACGGTTCGTCGCACGGGCAACCCTCGACCCGCCTCTACACTAGCGGGGTGACCCGCCTGTCCCGCCCGCAGCGCCTTCTGCTCCAGCTCGCCATCCTGGCGACGCTGCTGATGGTGCTTGCGCCGCTGGTCAGCCGCGCGCTGCAGGCGCCGCCGATGGACCACGCCGCCATGGGCCATGACATGCACGACATGGCCATGGCCGGGCACGATCATCATGGCGCTGCGCCGGCAGCGCCCAACCGCCCCGCCGATCCCCACGCCATGCACGGCGAAGCCTGCGAGTACTGCGTGCTGGCCATGCGCCTGCTGCCGTGGCTGGCGGTGCTGGTGCTGCTGTTGCCGTTGCTGTGGCGGCCGCGCCTGGTGTTCCCGTGGTCGCAGCAGGTGCTGCCCGCGCTGCACTGGCCAGCACATGCCGCACGTGGGCCACCACGCGTCTCCATCGTCCGCTGATATCCCCATGAATCTGCCGCACGACGCCTGACCGGGCGCCGTGCGCGTGTGCGTACCCTGGAGCTGTTCCGATGAAAATGACTTCCCGCCCCGCGGGCGCCTGCGCGCGCCTGCCGGTTGCCCTTGGCCTGGCCGTGGCCACGTCACTGGCCCACGCTGCGCCTGCCGAAGAAGCGCGCACCCTCGACACGATGGTGGTCACCGCCGCCGCACCGTCCTCGCCGCTGCACTGGGTGACCGATCCGCGCCTGCCGCGGCAGCCGGTGCCGGCCAGTGATGGTGCCGATTACCTGAAAACCGTTCCCGGTTTCTCCGCCATCCGCAACGGCGGCACCAACGGCGACCCGGTGCTGCGCGGCATGTTCGGGTCGCGCCTGAACATCCTCAGCAACGACGGCAACCTGATCGGTGCCTGCCCGTCGCGCATGGACAATCCGCTGTCCTACATCGCCCCGGAGAGCTTCGACCGCCTGACCATCATCAAGGGCCCGCAGAGCGTGCGCTGGGGCGCAGGTGCGTCGGCAGGTACCGTGCGCTTCGAGCGCGACACGCCGCGCTTCGAGGAGCCGGGCGTGCGTGCCGATGCCAGTGCGCTGGTCGGTTCGCGCAACCGCAACGACCAGGTACTGGACCTGACCCTGGGCAACCCGACCGGCTACGTGCGTGCCAGCGGCAACCGCTCCGAAGCCGATGACTACAAGGACGGCCACGGTGACGTGGTGCCGTCGAAGTGGCGCAAGTGGAACGGTGATGTGGCGATCGGCTGGACGCCGGATGCCGATACGCTGCTGGAAATCTCAGCCGGTGCCGGCGATGCGATCGCGCGTTATGCCGGGCGCGGCATGGACGGCGCCGCGTTCGAGCGCACCAGCTACGCGGCACGCTTCGAGAAGCGCAACCTGCCGGGCGCGTGGGACACGGTGCAGGCCAACGTGTACTACAACGAAGCCGACCACGTGATGGACAACTACACGCTGCGCACGCCGAATCCCAACAGCATGATGCCGATGCCGATGGCCTCGAACGTGGACCGCCGTACCCAGGGCGGCCGGGTCAGTTCCGAGTGGCGTTGGCAGGACGTGCAGCTGGTGGCGGGTGTGGATGGCGAAGACAGCCGCCACCGCGGCCGCATGGGCATGGGCCGCGATACCTACCGGCAGGCGGCGTGGGAGACCGATGCCAGCTTCCGTCGCTATGGCGTGTTCAGCGAACTGACCCTGGGCGCCGGCACCGACCAGCGCTGGATCAGTGGCCTGCGCATCGATCGCGCCAGCGTGCGCGATGAGCGGCAGTCGATCCGCGGCATGATGGGGAACATGCCCAATCCGACCGCAGGCCAGCGTCGCAAGGAATGGCTGGGCAGTGGTTTCCTGCGTTACGAACAGGACCTGGCCAACGGCCTGACCTGGTATGCCGGTCTCGGTCACAGCCAGCGCATGCCCGATTACTGGGAGCTGTTCTCGCCCGATCACGGTCCGGCCGGTGCACCGAACGCGTTTGCCGGCATCCAGCCGGAGCGCACCACCCAGCTCGACGTCGGCCTGCAGTACAAGGGCCCACGCGTGCAGGCCTGGGTCTCGGCCTACGCCGGGCAGATCCAGGACTACATCCTGTTCACCTATCACGGCAGCGGCATGATGGGCATGAGCCAGGCCAGCAACATCGATGCGCGCATCGCCGGTGCCGAGGCAGGGCTGGAAGTGAATGTGGCCGAGCAATGGAAACTGGGGGGCACGCTGGCTTACGCCTGGGGCGAGAACCGCGACCAGCAGCGTCCGCTGCCGCAGATGCCGCCGCTGGAAGCGCGCCTGAGTGCGAACTGGGAAGGCCAGCGCTGGAGCGCGGGGGCCTTGCTGCGCGCGGTGACCCACCAGCATCGTGTCGCAGATGGCCAAGGCAACGTGGTGGCCCAGGACCTGGGTCCCAGTGCTGGTTTCGCCACGTTCGCGCTCAACGCCGCCTATCGCTTCAGTTCGCAGCTGCAGCTCAGCGCGGGTGTCGACAACCTGTTCGACCGCGCCTACAGCGAGCACCTGAACCTGGCCGGCAGCGCCGACTTCGGCTTCCCGGCCGATCCGGTGCGCATCAACGAGCCCGGGCGCAGCGTCTGGATGAAGGTGAATTACCGGTATTGATCCGCCAGGCATGGCCCGGCGCTACCCATGCACCGGGCAAAAAAACGGGGCCGGATCCCCGCCAGGATCCGCCCCCTGCCCAACGCCCTCGGTCGGGCAGCTTCGACTCTACGATGGCAACGCCTGCCGTGCACGGCTGGATACACCCCGACACACGCCGACACTGCCGTCATCAGCCTTGCATGGAACGGGTTCAAGGCGCTATCGCGATGCCGGCTCCACGCCGGTAAACGCTTGGCACATACCGCTTTTGCAGGCCCTTGCCTACACTCGGCGGCCGTGGATCAATCAGGACCGTTCATGTTGGCTCGTATCGCTTCGACCCTGGCCCTTGGCCTCAGCCTGGCCGTGCTGGCCGGGTGCGCAGGCAAACAGGAGGCCGCCGCGCGTCGGCAGGGCGAAGCAGTGCCGGTTACCGCGCAGGTGGTGCAGCCCACGCAGTGGAACGACACCCTGCAGGCACTGGGCACCGCCAAGGCGCGCGAGTCGATCAGTGTCACCGCCAAGGTCAGCGAGATCGTCGAGAAGGTGCATTTCGAAAGCGGCCAGCACATCGCCGCCGGTGCGCCGATCGTGACCCTGCGCGGCCAGGCCCAGGAAGCGGCGCTGGTGCAGGCGCAGGCCACGTTCCACGAGGCCGACCAGCTGTACAAGCGCCAGCGCGAGCTGGCCTCCCAGCGGTTGGTGTCCAGCGCCACGCTGGATACGCAGAAGTCGATCCGTGATGCCGCTGAGGCGCGCGTGATGCAGATGCAGGCCGACATCGGCGATCGCCGTGTGCGCGCACCGTTCGCCGGCGTGCTCGGTATCCGCCAGGTCAGCCCTGGCTCGCTGGTGACCCCGACCACGGTCATCGCCACGCTCGACGACATCGAGCACATGCACATCGATTTCCAGGTGCCGGAAGTGGAACTGGCCGCGCTGGGCGTCGGTGACAAGGTCAGTGCCACCAGCGTGGCGTGGCCGGGCCGTACCTTCGAGGGCGTGGTCAGCACCATCGACGCACGCATCGATCCGGCCACCCGCGCGGTGACCGTGCGCGCCGACTTCGCCAACGGCGACCACGCACTGCGCCCCGGCATGCTGCTGGACGTGCGCCTGTTCCGCCCCGAGCGCCCGGCGCTGGTGGTGCCGGAAATCGCCGTGGTGCAGGTCGGCCGCGATACCTTCGTGTACCGCATCAAGAACGACGACAGCGTCGAGCGCGTGGACGTGGTGACCGGTGCGCGCCGTGCCGGCGTGGTCGAGATCAAGCAGGGCCTGGAGGCCGGCCAGCGCATCGTGGTCGACGGCACCGGCAAGCTGCGCCCGGGCCTGAAGGTCGCGGCCAAGGATGCGGCACCGGCCAGCGGTGCGAAGCCGGCTGACGCGTCGGCACCGGTCGCGGCCGAGGGCCACGGCGGATGAAGCTGTCCGACATCTCCATCCAGCGGCCGGTGTTCGCCGTGGTGATGAGCCTGCTGTTGCTGGTGCTGGGCGTGATGTCCTTCACCCGCCTGACCCTGCGCGAACTGCCCGCCATTGATCCGCCGATCGTGTCGGTGTCGGTGGACTACACCGGCGCGTCGGCGGCGGTCATCGAAAGCCGCATCACCCAGGTGCTGGAAGACGCACTGGCCGGCATCGAAGGCATCGATACGATCAACGCGCGCAGCACCAACGGCCGCTCGCAGGTCAGCATCGAGTTCACTTCCAACCGCGATATCGAAGCGGCGGCCAATGACGTGCGCGATGCGGTCAGCCGTGTCGCCGACCGCATGCCGGAAGAAGCGCGGCCGCCGGAAATCGCCAAGGTCGAAAGCGATGCCGACCCGATCATCTGGTTCAACATGGTCTCCTCGACCATGGACACGCTGGAACTGAGCGATTACGCCGACCGTTATGTGGTCGATCGTTTTTCCAGCCTCGATGGCGTGGCCCAGGTCCGCATTGGCGGTCGCCAGCGCTATGCGATGCGCATCTGGCTGGACCGTGACCAGCTGGCCGCACGCGGGCTGACCACCGGTGATGTGGAAACCGCGCTGCGCAACGAGAACGTGGAACTGCCTGCCGGGCGCATCGAGTCGACCGACCGCGATTTCACCCTGCGCGTGGAGCGCAACTACATCAAGCCCGAAGACTTCGCCACCATCCCGCTGGGCAAGGGCCGCGACGGCTACGTGGTGCGCATGGGCGACGTGGCGAAGATCGAGCTGGCCTCGGCCGAGCGTCGCGCGTACTACCGCAGCAACGGCGAGCCGGGCATCGGCCTGGGCATCGTCAAGACCTCCACCGCCAACTCGCTGGACGTGGCGCGCACGGCGCGTGCCGAAGCCGAACGCGTTGCGCTGTCGCTGCCCAAGGGCACGCAGATCTTCGTGGCGTTCGACAACACCACCTTCATCGAAGCCGCTGTGGACCGCGTCTATGCCACGTTGGTGGAGGCGATGATCCTGGTGCTGGCGGTGATCTGGCTGTTCCTGGGCAGCTTCCGTGCCGCACTGATTCCAGCGGTGACCGTGCCGGTCTGCCTGGTGGCTGCGTTCATCGCACTGTATGCGTTCGACTTCTCGATCAACCTGCTGACCCTGCTTGCCCTAGTGCTATGCATCGGCCTGGTGGTGGACGATGCGATCGTGGTGGTGGAGAACGTGCAGCGCCGCATCGACCTGGGCGAGCCCCCACTGGTGGCCTCCAAGCGCGGTACCACGCAGGTTGCCTTCGCGGTGATCGCCACCACCGCCGTGCTGGTGGCGGTGTTCCTGCCGGTCGGTTTCCTGGAAGGCAATACCGGCCGCCTGTTCCGCGAACTGGCGGTGGCGCTGGCGGCAGCGGTGGCGTTGTCCGCGTTCGTGGCACTGACGCTGACGCCGATGATGGCCTCCAAGCTGCTCAAGCCGCACACCGGACACGCCCCGCGCGGCCTGCATGGCTTCATCAACCGCAATCTGGAACGCCTGGCCTCGGGCTACGGCCGCGTGCTCGACCACCATGTCGACCGCACCTGGATCTACCTGCTGGTGATGGTGGCCGCGCTGGCCGCCAGCTGGGGCCTGCTGAAGCTGCTGCCGTCGGAACTGGCGCCGGCCGAAGACCGCGGTTCGTTCCAGATCATGATCGACGGCCCGGAAGGCGCCGGCTACGACTACACCGTGCAGCAGGTGCAGCAGGTGGAAGCGCTGCTGGCCCCGCACGTCGGTCCGGACAAGCCGATCGTGCGTGCCAATCCGCGCGTGCCGGGTGGTTGGGGCGCGAGCGAGGAAATGCACACCGGCCGCGTCAGCATCTTCCTGCAGCCGTGGCGCCAGCGCAGCGAGGCCACCCCGGATGTGGCCAACGCACTGCAGAAGGAACTCGATACCATGCGCGGCGTGCGCGTGCGTACCCAGGTCGGTGGTGGCCTGGTGCGCAGTGGCGGCCAGCCCTTCCAGATCGTGCTGGGCGGGCCGGAATACGCGGAGATCGCGCAGTGGCGCGACCGCATCCTGCTGCGCATGGCCGACAATCCCGGCCTGGTCGGCCCGGATTCGGACTACAAGGAAACCCGGCCGCAGATGCGGGTGAACATCGACCGCCAGCGCGCGGCCGATCTCGGCGTGCCGGTCACCGCGATCGGTTCGGCGCTGGAAACCATGATGGGTTCGCGCCGCGTCACCACCTTCGTCGACAACGGCGAAGAGTATGACGTGCTGGTGCAGGCCGGTCGCGATGGACGCGCCAGCCCGGCCGACCTGGCTGCGATCCGCGTGCGTGCCACCTCCGGTGAGCTGGTGCCGCTGTCCAACCTGGTTACGCTCAGTGAAGTGGCCGAGGCGGGCACCCTGAACCGCTTCAACCGCCTGCGCTCGATCACCATCACCGCCGGCCTGGCGCCGGGCTATCCGCTGGGCGAGGCCATTGCCTGGGCGCAGAACGTGGCCCGCGAAGAGCTGCCGCAGTACGCACAGGTGAACTGGAAGGGCGAATCGCGCGAGTACCAGAGTGCCGGTGGCGCAGTGCTGCTGACCTTCGCCATGGCCCTGCTGGTGGTGTACCTGGTGCTGGCCGCGCAGTTCGAAAGCTTCATCCACCCGCTCACCATCATGCTGACCGTGCCGCTGGGCGTGCTCGGTGCGCTGGTCGGCTTGTGGGTGAGCGGGGGCACGGTGAATCTTTTCAGCCAGATCGGCATCGTCATGCTGGTCGGCCTGGCGGCGAAGAACGGCATCCTCATCGTCGAATTCGCCAATCAGCTGCGCGACGACGGGCGCACCGTGCGCGAGGCGATCATCGAATCGGCGATGGTGCGCCTGCGCCCGATCCTGATGACCTCGATCGCCACCGTGGTGGGTGCGATCCCGCTGGTGGTGGCCGGTGGTCCCGGCTCGGCCAGCCGTGGCACCATCGGCATCGTGATCATCTTCGGCGTGACCCTCTCGACGTTCCTGTCGCTGTTCGTGGTGCCGGCGTTCTACGCGCGACTGGCCCCGTACACCCGCTCGCCGGAAGCGGTGAAGCGCGAACTGGAGAAGCAGGAAGCCGAATCGCCGTCGGTGGGTGGGCATGCCTGACGCTCGCGCCGACGGGGTCGGATCGGGGGTCGGATCCCGTTCCCAACGGGAAAGGGCTCTGACCCCACCCCTGCAAGGCGACGGCTTCCAACTTCGCCCCTGGCGCCCCGACGACCTCGAATCACTGCTGCGCCACGCCAACGACCCCGACGTGTCCCGTGGCCTGCGCGACCGCTTCCCGTACCCCTACACGCGTGCCGACGGCGAGGCCTTCCTCGCCGGTCGCGTGCTGGCGCCCGGTACCCTGAATCTGGCCATCGAGATCGACGGCCAGGCCTGCGGCAGCGTCGGCGCGCAGCAGGGCAGCGCCGAGCGCGGTCATATGGCTGAACTCGGCTACTGGCTGGGCCAGGCCTACTGGGGCCAGGGCCTGATGACCCGCGTGGTCGGCCTGTTCGCGCCATGGGTGATGGACGAGCTGCGCCTGTTCAGGCTGCAGGCCGGGGTGGTCGACTTCAACCTCGGCTCGGCACGTGTACTGGAAAAGAACGGTTTCCAGCAAGAGGGCGTGGATCGCTGCGCGATCTACAAGCGGGGCGAGCTGCACGACCTGCGCCGCTTCGCCCGGGTACGCACGCAGCTTCCCTGAGCAGCCGGGGAGGGGGAGGGGTAGAGTCGACTGTCAGTCGACTATCGCGCGCAGCGCGGGCTCTTTTGCAACCGGGGCCAACGGCAGTCGACTAACAGTCGACTCTACCGCCGCTATTCCGGCCCTCCCGAGGCCGCCTGCCTTCTGCCGCTACCGCAGTGGCCTTCGATCAGGGAGAATCGACCGGTCCCTTCCAGCCGACGGGACGTCCTTACAACCCGCCGACTGGAGAGAGCGCGCGTGGAAGCTACCGTACATTTCATCAACAGCATCATCTGGAGCAAGGCACTGATCTTCATGTGCCTGGCCGCCGGCCTGTTCTTCAGCCTGCGCACCCGCTTCATGCAGATCCGGGGTTTCGTCGAGATGTGCCGCCTCACCGTCAGGGGTGAGAAATCCGACGCCGGCGTGTCCTCGTTCCAGGCCCTGGCCATGTCGATGGCGGGCCGCATGGGCATCGGCAACATTGCCGGCGTGGCTACCGCCATCGCCTTCGGCGGCCCCGGTGCGATCTTCTGGATGTGGGTGATGGGCTTCCTCGGCGCGTCCACCTCGTACGTGGAATGCACCCTGGCGCAGATCTACAAGACCAAGGACGCCGAAGGCCGCTACCGCGGTGGCCCCGCCTACTACATCGAAAAGGCCATGGGCCTGAAGTGGTACGCGCTGGCCTTCGCCATCGCCACGATCATCGCTGCCGGCTTCCTGATGCCGGGCGTGCAGGCCAATGCCATCGCCGACAGCATCATCAACGCCTGCCGCGGCACTGCCCTGTGCGGTCCGCTCGATGGCCAGGCCTTCGGCATGGAGTCCGTGCAGGCGCTGAAGCTGGGCATCGGCATCGTCGTGGCCCTGCTGCTGGGCGTGGTGATCTTCGGTGGCGTCAAGCGCATCGCCAACTTCGCTGAAGTGGTGGTGCCGTTCATGGCAGCCGGTTTCATCCTGATGGCCATCGTCATCATGATCATCAACTACGACCGCGTGCCGGAAATGTTCGGCATCATCTTCAAGAGCGCCTTCGGCACGCACGCGGCGTTCGGCGCGATGATGGGCCTGGCGGTGGAGTGGGGCATCAAGCGCGGCATCTACGCCAACGAAGCCGGCCAGGGTTCGGGCCCGCATGCGGCGGCCGCCTCGGAAGTCTCGCACCCGGCCAAGCAGGGCTATGTGCAGGCCTTCGCCATCTACTTCGACACCATGATGGTGTGCACCGCCACCGCGTTCCTGATCCTGGCCAGCGGTACCTACAATGTGTACTCGCCGGTGCCCGGCGCCGCGCCGATCTTCCAGGGCCTGGCCGGCATTCCGGAAGGCGCGGGCTACGCGCAGGCTGGCGTTGAAGCGGTGCTGCCGGGCTGGGGCTCGGCGTTCGTCTCGATCGCCATCTTCTTCTTCGCCTTCACCACCATCATGGCGTACTACTACATGGCCGAGACCAACCTCAGCTATGTGAACCACAACAAGAAGCGCCCACTGACCGTGCTGCTGCTGCGCCTGGGCATCATCGGCATGGTGGTGTTCGGCGCGTTCCACAATGCCACCCTGGCCTGGGCGCTGGGTGACATCGGCGTGGGCCTGATGGCCTGGCTGAACATCATTGCCATCCTCATCATCCAGAAGCCGGCGATGCTGGCCCTGCGTGATTACGAACGTCAGAAGAAGCTCGGCCTGGATCCGATCTTCGACCCCGATGCCCTGGGCATCAAGAACGCCGATTTCTGGCGTCAACGCAAGCTGGAGTTGTCCCGTAGTGAATGATCCCTGGAAGAATGCCCGCCGCCCGTCGTCGCGACCGCCGCGGGCCACCCCGCTGCCTCCGCGTGAGGGCGGCACCCCGCCGCCGCCGGGGCGCGGCAACGACGAACTGCGCCTGTATGGCTGGAACGCCGTGCAGGCCCTGTTCGCCAAGCGCCCGCAGGCGCTGCGCAAGCTGTACCTGGTGGACGCGCTGATTCCGCGCATGCAGCCGGTGCTGAAGTGGTGCGTGGCCAACCGCGTGGGCTATCGCGTCGTCGAGGAAGGCGACCTGAACAAGCTGGCTGCCACCACCCATCACGAAGGCCTGGTGGCCGACGTGCTGCGCGCGCCGGTTGTGCCGCTGGCACAGTGGCTGGCCGATCTGGGCGAAGGCCCGGCGCTGGCGTTGTGGCTGGACGGTGTCGGCAATCCGCACAATTTCGGCGCGATCCTGCGCTCGGCCGCGCACTTCGGGGTCAAGGCGCTGCTGCTGCCGGCAGGCAGCACGCTGGCGCTGTCCGGTGCTGCCGCACGCGTGGCCGAAGGCGGTGCGGAATCGGTGCAGCTGGTGCAGTTGCCGGAGACCGCGGAGGCGATGGCACAGCTGCGCAGCGCCGGTTTTGGCCTGGCCGCGACGCTGGTTGAGGGCGGTGATGACGTGTTCCGCGCGTCGCTGCCGGACCGGCTGGTGTACGTGATGGGCGCCGAAGGCGAGGGCATGGACCGTGGCCTGGCGAGCCAGTGCGATCTGCAGGTCTCGATTCCTGGCAGCGGCGCGGTGGAGAGCCTGAACGTGGCCTCGGCCACGGCGGTGCTGCTGGCGCAGTGGGCCAGCCGACGCGGTTGAGCCCCGTGACCGAGGTCAGATCCCTCGCCCAGGGCGGGGGCTCTGACCCTGGGCGGCAGCTTAGTACGCTTTGCAACGCGCATGGCGTGCTGGTGATTTGAAACTTTCCTTATTGGTTCGCCATTCCCGGCGACGCAGGGTGGAACTCCAACCCTCGTTGTCCCGGAGTGGCTGTCATGTCCCATCTGCAACGCACCCTGTCCGTGTCCCTGCTGCTGGCCAGCGCGCTGGCCAGTGCCAGTGCCTGCGCCAACGAACGCAGCCTGGAAAACGTCAATTTCATGGGGCCGTTGATCACCCCCAATCCCGCGGGCCTGCCGCAGGGCCGCTGGTTCCTCGAACCCTATCTGGTCCGCGTCGACAGCAACGCCTACTACGACGCTGACGGCGAGCGTCGGCGCAGCGCGCAGGACAGTGGTGCGTGGGCGGTCGTCATGCCGGTGATGTACGGCTTCAGCGACCGCATGATGGGCCAGGTCAACCTCAGCGCGTCGCGCTCCGAATCCGGCAGCGCGCGCAGCAGTGGCTTCCGCGCCGGCGATACCACCGCCCGCCTGCAGTACCTGCTGCAGGCACCGAATGCGGACGGCACCCGTCCCGCTGTTTCAGTGGCGCTGGTGCAACGCTTCAGTACCGGCAGTCACGATCGCATCACCGGCAATGCGCTGGATGCGCAGGGCGATGGCGTGCAGCGCACCACAGCTGCGTTGGGCGTGCAGCAGGTGGTGTGGATGGGCAACGAGCGGCCAATGCGCTGGCGCGCCCAGCTCAGCGCAGGGCCTGCACCGTCGCGCACCGCCATTTCCGGCGCCAGCGTGTATGGCACCGATGACAGCTTCCAGGGGCACATCGCGCGTGGTTCGGTGCTGGGTCTGTCGGTGGCGGCCGAGTACAGCTTCAACCCGCGCTGGGTGGGCGTGATGGAAGTGGCTGCCAGCCGCGAGACTGGCCAGCGGCTCAGCGGCTTCGCGCGCAACGCCGGAGGCGCCATCGAGCGCATCGACGAGCATCGCCCGGCCAGCCGCAGCGTCACTCTGGCACCGGCAGTGGAGTACCACTTCAGTCCGTCGCTGGGCTTGATCGCCGGCGTGGAATTCACCGTGGATGGACGCAACACCGGCCGCATCGTCAGCCCCCAGGTCGCCCTGGGCGTGTTCTTCTGAGGGGCGTTGCATATGAGCATCGAATCGATCGTCAATGCCGTACTGGGCATCATCTGGAGCCCCTGGCTGGTCGTGCTCTGCCTGCTGGCAGGTCTGTATTTCAGCGTGCGCACGCGCTTCATCCAGCTGCGCGCGCTGCCAGACATGCTGCGCCTGATGTTCCGTCACGAACGCTCTTCTGCGGGCGTCTCACCCTTCCAGGCCTTGTCGTTGTCACTGTCCAGCCGGGTCGGCGTTGGCAACATTGCCGGTGTCGCCATGGCCATCTCCTTCGGCGGGCCGGGTGCCATTTTCTGGATGTGGGTCGTGGCCTTCCTCGGCGCTTCCAGCGCCTTCATCGAATCGACCCTGGCGCAGATCTACAAGGAGCGCGACGCCAGCGGCCAGTACCGGGGCGGCCCGGCTTACTACATCGAAAAGGGCCTGGGCCAGCGCTGGTACGCGGTGATGTTCGCGCTCGTTACTGTTCTGGCCGGGGCGATGCTGGCGGGTACCCAGTCCAATGCCATCACCAGCGCGGTGAACGAGGCGTGGGGCATACCTGTGGCAGGCACCACGGCGGTGTTGCTGGTCGTACTTGCGGCCGTGCTGTACGGCGGCGTGCGGCGCATCGCCCGGGTAGCCGAGTGGGTGGTGCCGATCATGGCCGTGGCGTATCTGCTGGTCGCGGCCGTGGTCATGGTGATCAACGTGGACAAGGTCCCCGAGGTCTTCGGCCTGGTGCTGCGCAGTGCCTTCGGTGTGGATGCTGCGTTCGGCGCGATGATCGGTACCGCAATCCAGTGGGGCGTGCGCCGCGGAGTTCTATCCAACGAGGCGGGCATGGGCAGTGGTGCGCATCCGGCCGCTGCAGCGGAGGTCTCGCATCCGGTCAAGCAGGGCCTGGTGCAGTCGTTCTCGGTCTACATCGACACCATGGTGGTATGCAGCGCAACGGCCTTCCTGATCCTGTCCACCGGGCTGTACAACGTCTACGAGCCGGCCGTGAAGGGTGTTCCCGATGAAGCGCGCCTGCTGTTCGCCAGCCTGCCGGGTGTCGAGGCCGGTCCACGCTTCGTGCAGCATGCGGTGGAATCGGCGCTGCCGGGCTTCGGCAAGTCGTTCGTCGCGCTCGCTATCCTGCCGTTCGCTTTCACCACCATCCTGGCGCTGTACTACATGGCCGAAACCAATGTCAGCTACCTGTCCCGGGATCGTCCCGGGCGGGGGACCATCACCGGCTTCCAGTTGCTGTTCCTGGCTGCCACAGGCTACTCGGCAGTCAACACTGCGACGGTGGCCTGGGCCTTGGGCGATATCGGCGTGGGCATGATGAGCTGGTTGAACATCATTGCCATCCTGCTGCTACAAAGGCCTGCCCTGGCCGCACTGCGCGATTACGAGGCGCAGAAACGCAAGCAGCGTGATCCACTGTTCAAGCCGCAGACGATCGGGATACGCAATTCGCGGGTTTGGGAGGGCTAATGCGATCAGGGGTCAGAACCCTCGCCAATAGCGAGGGCTCTGACCCTGCGGCGCTACCGCATCACTCGTTCGGCGGCGTGGTCGCCTTGGCTTCGCTGCCGAAACTGCCATCGGCTTCCGCGGCCAGATACGCGAATACCGCATAGGCGGCCACGTTCTGTGCCAGTGCCTTCGGGTCGATCTTGTCCAGCGTGTCGTCGGCGGTGTGGTGCAGGTGGAAGTAGTCCGAACCATCCTGCGCCAGCCACGCCCACGCGCCGCCCTTGGCGGCCAACGGGCCGACGTCCGGGCCCGGGCCACCCTTGTCGGCCTGGTACTCGATGCCCAGCGGCTTCATCACCTCGGCAATCTGCTTGGTGGCTTCGCGCGAGCCTTCCGGATTCGGCGAACCGGTATTGAAGGCATAGATGCGGCCCGCACCGAAGTCGCTTTCGGCGGCCAGCTGGTGCAGGGCTACGTCCTTGGCGTGTGCTTCGGCGTAGGCCTTGCCGCCGTACAGGCCCTGTTCTTCATTGGCGAAGGCGATCACGCGGATGGTGCGCTTCGGTGCCTGCTTCAGCAGGCCGATCAGGTGACCAGCAGCCATGGTGATGCCCACGCCCGCGCCGTCATCGACCGCGCCGGTGCCCAGGTCCCACGAATCAAGGTGGCCGCCGATCACCACCACTTCCTTCGGCAGACTGCGGCCGGTGATCTCGCCGATTACGTTGTACGAGGTCGCCGTGCCATCCCAGCCGCAGTCCAGCGCCACCTTCACCGTGGTGCTGCCACGGGCCAGCAGGCGGGCCAGCTGGTCGGCATCGGGCACCGACAGTGCGGCTGACGGCACGGGGGTCAGGCCATCGTCAAAACGGGTGATGCCGGTGTGCGGCACGCGGTGCGAATCGGTGCCGGCCGAGCGCATCAGGAAACCCACCGCGCCCTTGCGGATCGCCTCGGACGGGCCCTTGCTGCGGATCGCGCCGCCACGGCCGTAGTCGCGGCCATCGCGGAACGGCAGCATCTGGTAATCGACGAAGGCGATCTTGCCCTTCAGCGAACCGGCCGGTGCGGCCTGCAGCGCGGCCAGGTCGGCGAAGCGCACCACCTCGGCCTCCACGGTGCCGCCCGGGCTGCCACCCAGTGCGGTGATCTGCAGCGGCTGCGGGTTCCTGCCGGTCACGGCGGCGTGTTCACTGCGGCGCTCCCACTTCGGGAACGTCACCGGCTCCTTCCACACCTTGTCGAAGCCGAGGGCCTTGAACTTGGCCTCAGCCCAGGCCACGGCGCGGGCGTCGGCTTCGCTGCCGGCAATGCGCGGACCGATTTCGGTGGTAAGCGATTCGACCACCTTCCAGCCGGTGTCGTCGGCCAGTGCCTGATCGCGCAGCTGTGCAGCGGTGGCCAGCGATGCCGGGGGCAGGGTAGTGATGTGCGGCGCCGCAAAGGCCGGAGCGGCCAGCAGGGCGAGGGAGGATGCGATGGCAAGGACGCGGCGACGCATGGGCAACTCCGGAAGGGACCAAGCCTTGGAGCTTAACAGTCGTTCAGGCCCGCGCATGGGCGGGAGGTCATGCCTGGCGCGAACGCTGTTTTCCGCCATGTCCGGCAAAGCGAAAGCCCCGCCGGAGCGGGGCTTTCACCTGCTTCTGTAGAGCCGAGCCCATGCTCGGCTGCCTTTTGCAGATCAGCCGAGCGTGGGCTCGGCTCTACAGGTGGGAGGGGCGCCGACGGCACCCGGTACCCTTACTTCTTCAGGCTGTCGCGGATCTCGCGCAGCAGCACCACTTCCTCGGCCGGGGCGGCCGGTGCTGCTTCCTGCTTGCGCGACAGGCGGTTGATCGCCTTGACCACGATGAAGATGGCGAAGGCCACGATCACGAACTGGATGACGGTGTTGATGAAGTCGCCATAGCCAACCACCACGGCCGGAATCTCCTTGCCATCCGGGCCCAGGTGAGCCGGCGACAACGTCCAGGCCAAGCTGGAGAAGTCCACGCGGCCGATCAGGTAGCCCAGCGGCGGCATGATGATCTTCTCGACCAGCGCGGTCACGATCTTGCCGAAGGCCGCGCCGATCACCACGCCGACGGCGAGGTCGATGACGTTGCCGCGCATCGCGAATTCCTTGAACTCGGTGAGCATTCCCATTGTTGTTGTTCTCCGGTGGGGGAAGTGGACAGCGCGCAGGGTAGCGCAGGTGATGTCAGCCGGCGATCACGCCGTGGCGCTCGGCCACGTTTTCCAGGCGGGCACTGAAGCGGTCGCCGGGCTTCAGTGCGGCCACCCCGGACGGGGTGCCCATGAACACCAGGTCGCCGGCACGCAGCTGCCACAGCTTGGACAGCTCGTGCAGGATCTCCGGCACATTCCAGATCATCTGGTCCAGCAGCGCCTGCTGGCGCACCTCGCCGTTGACCTCCAGCGACAGGTTCAGCGCGGCCAGGTCGCCCACTTCCTCGGCGTGGACGATTTCGCTGATCGGCGCGGAAGCATCGAAGCCCTTGGCCGCGTCCCACGGGTGGCCCTTGTCCTTGGCGGCGGCCTGCAGGTCGCGGCGGGTCAGGTCCAGGCCCACGGCGTAGCCGTAGACCAGTGCATCGGCATCGGCCACGGCCAGCTCACCGGCAGGTGCATCGCTGCCGATCGCCACCACCAGTTCCACTTCGTGGTGCAGGTTGGCAGTCGCCGGCGGGTAGGGGATGGCATCGTCGTGACCGACCACGATCGCATCGGCCGGCTTGCTGAAGAACATCGGGCGGCCGCGGTCATCGGCCGCCGGCACCGCTGCGCCCATTTCGCGGGCGTGGTCGGCGAAGTTGCGGCCGACGCAGTAGATGCGGTGCACGGGGAAGCTGCCGCCACCGGCTACCGGCACACGCGGCAGGGCTACGGCAGGGATCACATCGGAGACATCGGACATGCGGGCATCCAGGAAGGGCGGGCCCGCAGTCTAGAACGCATGGCGCCCGCCGTCAGCGGGCGCGGAAGACGTGGATCAGCGCGAGGCCGGCAGCACCGGCTTGCGCACTACGCGGTACTCGCCCTCGACCACGGTCGGGTCGACCGGACGCGCGGCGCCGGGCTTGCGCGAGGCCAGCAGCTTCCACGCCAGGCCGACCAGGATCATCGCCGCACCGACGAACACACCGATGAACACCATCGCGGCCAGGATCGCCAGGCCAAGCAGGCCCACGGCAACGCGCACCAGCGGATGGCGCGGCTTGCGCGGCGCGAACAGGGTGCGGAACTGGTTGAAGGCGGATGCGCGATTGAACATGGCGGCTCGATAGGCTGGGATCAGCGAAACCAGAGTATCGGGACGCGCCACTGTCATTGAGTGAAAAACTCGTTAAATATAGCCTGTGCTTATTACGGATCAATGACTTGTGTTCATGTCGCAGCCAGTCACCTGAGCAGGCATGCGACAATTCCGGTTTACCGTCCGAGCCTTCGCCATGACTACCGCTACCGCCCTGATCGCCCTTGAAGCCATTGCCGATGGTGCGTTTGCCGAGGTCGAAGCGGTGGTCGATGGCGATGCCGAGTCCCTGGTTCTGTACCGCGACGGCGCGCAGGTCCGCGCCTTCCTGAATATCTGCCCGCACGCCGGCCGTCGCCTGGATTGGGCCCCGGGCCAGTTCCTGAAGAGCCGCGAGGGCCACCTGGTCTGCGCCGCGCATGGCGCCTCGTTCGCGCTGGACAGCGGCGACTGCATTGCCGGCCCGTGCAAGGGCGACCGCCTGCGCGCCGTGCCGGTGGACGTGCGTGACGGGCAGGTTTACCTGGCCTGAGGCCGGAAGCAGTCGAGCACGGCTCGACTCTACAAAAGCCGTGTCGACCAAGGTCGACACCCACCAGAGCGAGATCCGTGCCGACCAACGGTCGACACCCACCAGAGCGAGATCCGTGCCGACCAAGGTCGGCACCCACCATCAGCAGCATGAACCTGTCGAAGGCGGGGCACTGTGGGTTTGCGGGGTGTGAGCGGCATGGATGCCGCGACCAAGCCCCCATGGACGGGTTCACGGCGTCCCCGCAAACCCACAGTGCCCCGCCATCCCACGGAATGCACGCTGTTGCCGTTGCTTCGGCTTCTGCGGGTGCAGGGCGCAGCCCTGCCAACAAACCCCAACCCTCAGAACATCAGGTTGATCATCAATACCACCACACAGGTGTAGATCAGCGACAACGGTCCGCCGACCCGCCACATCTCGCGCGGGGTGTAATTGGCCGGACCGGTGATCATCGAAATCACCGGATTCGACGCCGTCATCAGGTTGTTGGACGCCGACAGCGCCACGATCAGCGCGAACGCGGTCGGGTTGCCACCGGCCGCCAGTGCCAGGTTCACCGCAATGGGCACCATCACGATGGTCGCACCCACGTGGCTGATCACCAGCGAGAACGCCGTGGTCAGCAGCGCCAGTGCCACTTCCAGCACCCAGATCGGGATACCGGTGGGCAACTTGTCGATGGTATGGCCAGCCACCCACGCCGCCGCACCGCTGGAATCCATCGCCCAGCCGAGCGGAATCAGCCCGGCCATCATGAACACCGTCTTCCAGTTGATCGAGGCGTAGGCCTCGTCCATGCGCAGCACGCCGGTCAGCAGCATGCCAGCCACGCCGGTCATCAGCGTCAGCGCCACCGGCAGCTTGCTGGTCAGCGCGATGAGGATGGTCAACGCGAAGATCGCCATCGCGATCTTGAACTTGTGCGGGCGCTGTTCGCCCGTCGGGTAGTCGGTCACCACCACGAAGTCGCGGCTGCGCGCGGCCTGCGCCAGGTCGGTCCAGATGCTGTGGAACACCAGCATGTCACCGGCGCGCAGCTGCACATCGCGCACGTCCTCGCGGATCACCTGCTTGTCGCGGTTGATCGCCAGCAGGCTGATGCCGCGCTCCTTGCGCAGGCGCAGATCGGCCGCGCTCTTGCCGATCACGTTCGAGGTCGGCGGCACCACCGCCTCGGAAATACCGGCACGGCTGGGATTGAACAGGTCGCCCAGGTGCTTCAGGCGCGAGGACATGCGCAGGAACTGGTTCTGCGCGAAGTCGTTGATCTGCTCACGCGGCCCCATCGCACCGAGCACGCTGCCAACCCAGATGCGCATTTCCGCCGGCGGCGCCAGGCGGGTGTCGTTGCCGGTCTTCAGGGCAAGCAGCAGCGGCGCGTCGTGCAGGTTCTCGGCCTCGCCCAGGGTCATGCCCACCAGCGGGCTTTCGGCACTGACCACCAGCTCGAACACATCACCTTCAATGCCGTAGGTCTTGGCGAAGTAGCTCTCGGTGCGCGCCGGCGTGACACCGTCGTTGACCAGGCTTTCTTCTTCGACCAGCTTGCGGTCGCCGTAATAGCGGAAATACAGCAGCGAGGCGATCAGCAGGGCCACGCCGATGGGCAGCGGCGCGAACATGCGCAGCGGTTCGATGGTGGCCAGGCCCGAGGGCAGGTTGTTGTTGGCCGAGGCCAGCAGATCGTTCAGCAGGATCAGCGGCGAGTTGCCGACCATGGTCAGCGCGCCGCCCATCACGATCGCCGCCGAGATCGGCAGCAGCAGGCGCTGCAGGGTCAGGCCGGTGCGCGCTGCCAGCCGCGAAGCGACCGGCAGGTACAGCGCCATCACCGACGGGTTCTGCATGAAGGACGAGTTCAGGCCGGCGATGGCCGTGGTCATCATCAGCAGCCGCTGCTCGACGCCATGGCCGCGCCGCAGCAGCCAGGCGGCCAGCCGGTTCAGCGCCCCGGTGCGGTCCAGACCCGCACCGAGGATGGTCGTGGCGATGATGCTCATCACCGCGTTACCGGAGAAGCCGCCGAAGATCTCTTCTGGCGCGATCAGGCCGGTGACACCCAGCACCACCAGCACCACCAGCGCGACCACGTCGGCGCGGATGCGCTCGAACAGGAACATCGCCATCGTGAAGCCGACCAGCCCGAGCACGAGCTTCATGTCGTTGGTCAGCGTCAGCGCGGTATCCATGTGGGGCGCGGTGTCCTCAGATGATCGTCAGGTGCGGTCGTACAGCAGGTCCCAGACGCCATGGCCGAGCTTCTGGCCGCGGGTCTCGAAGTGGGTCTGCGGGCGCCAGTCCGGGCGCGGCACGCTGCCACGCGGGCCGGCACGGTTGACCAGCCCGGCGGTGGCATCGAGCACGTCCCACATCTGCTCGGCGTAGTCTTCCCAGTCGGTGGCGCAGTGCAGGCGGCCGCCCGGGCGCAGCTTGCGCACCAGCAGGTCGGCGAACGCCGGCTGCAACAGGCGGCGCTTGTTGTGGCGCTTCTTGTGCCACGGGTCCGGGAAGTAGATGCGCACTTCATCCAGCGCACCGTCGGCGATCTCGTTCTGCAGCACCTCCACGGCATCGTGGTGGTACAGGCGCACGTGGTCGGCGTTGTCCTCGGCCAGCGCGTTCAGCAGGCGACCCACGCCCGGGGCATGCACTTCGATGCCGATGTAGTCGCGCGACGGGTCGTGCTGGGCGGCGAAGCGCAGCGCGGCACCGTTGCCGAAGCCGATTTCCAGCACCTTGTGCGCCGGGCGGCCGAAGGTGGCATCCAGGTCGCGCGGCTGGCCGTTGTAGTCGATGCCGAAGCGCGGCCAGCGTTCATCGAACGCGCGCTGCTGGGCGGGAGTGAAGCGGCCCTGGCGCAACACGAAGCTGCGCACCTCGCGGCGGCCCTCGCTCACGGTGAAGGGCTTGGGCGGGGCCTTGGAGCCGGCGCTGTCAAAAGGATTGGTCATCAGCCGATCAGCCCATCCACCGGGGAGGAGGCGCTGGCGTAGCGCTTGCGCGGAATGCGCCCGGCCAGGAAGGCCTCGCGGCCGGCCTCGACTGCCTTGCGCATGGCGCTGGCCATCAGCACCGGGTGGCGTGCACCGGCAATGGCGGTGTTCATCAGCACGCCATCGCAGCCCAGCTCCATTGCGATCGCCGCGTCGGAGGTGGTGCCCACGCCGGCGTCGACGATGATCGGCACCTTGGCGTCTTCGATGATCTGCAGCAGGTTGTACTTGTTCTGGATGCCCAGGCCCGAACCGATCGGCGCGGCCAGCGGCATCACCGCGGCGCAGCCGATCTCTTCCAGGCGCTTGGCCAGGATCGGGTCGTCGGAGGTGTAGACCATCACCTCGAAACCGTCCTTGACCAGCTGCTCGGCAGCCTTGAGGGTCTGCACCACGTCCGGGTACAGCGACTTCTGGTCGCCCAGCACTTCCAGCTTGGTCAGGTTGTGGCCGTCCAGCAGCTCACGGGCCAGGCGGCAGGTGCGCACGGCATCTTCGGCGGTGTAGCAGCCGGCGGTGTTGGGCAGGATGGTGTAGCGCTCCGGCGGCAGCACGTCGAGCAGGTTCGGCTCCCCCGGGTTCTGCCCGATGTTGGTGCGGCGGATCGCCACGGTGACGATCTGGGCGCCTGCAGCCTCGGTGGCCAGGCGGGTTTCTTCCAGATCCTTGAACTTGCCGGTGCCGGTCAGCAGCCGCGAGCCATAGGTCTTGCCGGCGATCACCAGCGAATCGGGGGAGACATGAACGTTCATGGCGCGATTATCGCCTATCCGCCTGAAGATGGGGTCATACAGCGGGCAGGGCCGAGCATGGGGTCAGAGCCCTTTGCCACCGGCAAAGGGCTCTGACCCCTGAAGACCCGCGCAGCCTCAACCCCCGCCCAGTGCGTGCACGATCTCGACCACATCACCCTCGGCCAGTACATGTTCGCCGTGGCGGCTGCGGCTGACGATTTCGCCATTGACCTCCACGGCCACCCGGCGCTGCAGCAACTGCTCGGCCTCGAGCAGGTCGTGGACGGTCGCCGAAGCGGGCAGGGTGCGGGGTTCGCCATTGAGCTGGATGTTCATCCGCGCATTGTCGCCGATAGCCCGCCGGGATCGGAACGCTTGCAAATTGAACGGGGCGCCAGCTCCGGCACAGCAGGTTTCCCGGTGATCGGGCGACAATCCATGCGGCGGCGCAGCGTGAGCAAAACGCTGCGCAGTGAAACCATTCACCGTGCGCCGGCGTACGTGCGCCGGGTCCCCAATGATTTCCCCACAGGAGTTTCCTACATGCAGCTCAGCAAACACCCGATCCGCTCCCTGATGGCGGCCGCGATCGCGCTGGCCGCGCTTCCGGCCATGGCAGGCGAATCCCCGTATTCCAAGGCCGTGTTCTTCGGCGACAGCCTGACCGATGCCGGCTATTTCCGCCCGCTGCTGCCGGCCGATGTGCGCCCGGTAACCGGCCAGTTCACCACCAACCCGGGCTGGGTGTGGTCGCAGCAGGTCGCCAACTACTATGGCCTCAATGGCGCCGCCAATGGCAACGGCCAGAGCGGTGACAACTACGCGGTCGGCGGTGCCCGCGTCGGCGTGGACGTGGCGAGTCCGATGGGAACCATCCCGTCGCTGAAGTCGCAGGCGGCCCGTTATCTGGCTGCCAATGGCGGCAAGGCTGACGCCAATGTCCTGTATACGGTGTGGGGCGGTGCCAATGACCTGTTCGCCGCCGCCGCTGCGCCGACGCAGGCACAGGCCATCATCGGCGCCGCCGTCACCGACCAGATCGCCCTGGTCGGCGCGCTGAAGCAGGCCGGTGCCGAATACGTGCTGGTGCCGAACCTGCCCAACGTCGGCCTGACTCCGGCCTTCCGCGGCCCGAATGCCGCCGCTGCCACCGCGTTGTCGGCCGGCTACAACAAGGCGCTGTACGGCGGGCTGAAGCAGGCCGGTATCGAGTTCATTCCGCTCGATACCTTCACCGTTCTGGGCGAAGTCGCCGCCAATCCAGGCATGTATGGCTTCACCAACGTCACCAGCACCGCCTGCAAGATCGATCCGGCCAACTCGACGCAGAGCATCCTGACCTGCAATCCGACCAGCTACGTCAGCCCGGATGCGGCCAACACCTATCTGTTTGCCGATGGCGTGCATCCGACCACGGCGGGCCACCAGCTGCTGGGCCAGTACGCGGTCTCGGTGCTGGAAGCCCCGCGCCTGCAGCAGGTGCTGAGCCACTCGGCGCAGACCATCGGTCGTTCGCGTGCCGATCAGGTCAGCATGCACCTGGGCGGTCGTTCGGCCGACGGCCTGTCCTGGTGGGGTGGCGTGCGCGGTGACCTGCAGCGTTACGACCACGCGGATCTGTACGACGGCCTGGCGCCGGCCGGCCTGTTCGGCATCGACTGGGCGCGCGACGGCATGGTGGTCGGCGGCTTCGCCGGCTTCGGCCGCCTCAACGCCGATTTCGGCAACAGCCGTGGCGACTTCACCCAGAAGGACACCACCGCCGGTCTGTTCGCCGGCTGGTACGGCGATCGCATCTGGGTCAACGGCCAGGTCAGCTACACCTGGCTGTCGTATGACGTGAACCGCAAGGTCCAGCTCGGCCCGGCCACCCGCGAGCACGGTGGTTCGCCGGACGGCAGCAACCTGACTGCCGCCCTGAACGCCGGTTACGAGTTCGGCACCGAAGGCGGCTTCCGCCACGGTCCGATCGCTTCGGTGATCTGGCAGAAGGTGAAGATCGATGGTTACACCGAAAGCGCTGCGGCCGGCACCCTGGCCACCGCGCTGGGTTACGACCGACAGAACGTTGATTCGACCGTTGGCCGCATCGGCTGGCAGGCACGCTTCGATGGCGGCACCGTCAAGCCATACGCGCAGCTGACCTACGACCACGAGTTCGAAGACACCAAGCAGGCCAGCGCATGGCTGCAGACGCTGCCGGAGCTGGGCAGCTACCGCGTGCCGGGCCTGAAGTTCGACAAGGACTACGCCACCGTGGTGCTGGGTGCCCGTACCGAGCTGTTCGGCCTGCAGAGCAACTTCGGCCTGAGCGCTTCGGCCGGGCAGAAGCGTGCCCAGGACGCGACGCTGTTCGCCAACTTCAGCGGCAGCTTCTAAGCAGAAACCAGGCGGGGTCGGATCCCTTTCGGCAACCAAAGGGCTCCGACCCCGCTCTGATGCGGGGGGGCACCATTGCACAACACCGGCCCCAGCGCATAGACTTTCCACCGCAACGCGGGCGTAGCTCAATGGTAGAGCTGTAGCTTCCCAAGCTACTGACGTGGGTTCGATTCCCATCGCCCGCTCCACCCTGCGGTCTGGGCCAGTATCAGATGCTCCGGGTTTCCGCACAGCCCTGTGGTTCAACCTGCAGTTTCCACGTTGCTGCGCCACGCGGTCCTGCCACAGCTGCCGTTGATCGACGCTGCTTCATGCGCATGCGTCGCTCTGCACGTAATCGAGCTCTTCCCGCAGCGCATTGAGATTGAGCATCAGCAGTTTTGACGCCTGTCGAATGTCGCGACGGTCGTAGCGTGCCTGTGACTCGTGGTCGCGCGCCACCAGACCCGCTCCGGGCATCTGGTGCAGGCGCTGTGCGCGGCGCACCAGGCAGTCCAGTCCGAAGATCCGCGACAGCATCCGCCCCAGAACAACCCGGCCTGCCTGGTTGAGGTTCTGCGTATCGATGTCGTAGAACTGGGGTGCCTGAGCCGCAGCGAAGCGGCTGTAGGGGTTGGCCTGCAGGACGTC
Organism: Stenotrophomonas maltophilia group sp. Smal32; assembly: GCF_030237085.1. Lineage (NCBI taxonomy): Bacteria > Pseudomonadati > Pseudomonadota > Gammaproteobacteria > Lysobacterales > Lysobacteraceae > Stenotrophomonas > Stenotrophomonas maltophilia group sp. Smal32. Next base: position 35,725 of record NZ_JASJSI010000017.1, on the reverse strand, counting down.
GCGCAGATTCGCGAACCCGCCAACATGCATCTCATGCAGGGCAATGTCGGCCAGGTGTTGGCACAGCAGATCATTGGTTCCATCGAAGATCGTGTACACCCGTGCATCCAGCAGGGCGTGTGCAGCGATGTTGTCCGCACCGGTGCGGTAGCCTTCTCCGCCGCACAGCTGTTGGTAGTCGATGGCGGAATCCAGCATCAGTTCCGACGACAGCACCTTGGTGGCCAGGGAGGCGAACATGCTGCCGGAGATATCGCAGGTGTAGTCTTCTTCAAGCAGAAGATGGTGGTAAAGCGCGTTGCAGATCACGTAGTGGTTGCGGATGCGCGACACTTTGTAGCGCACGTATTCGATGTCATACAGGGAGCCTTCGCCGATCTGTCGGTTCTGCGTCTGCGACAGCGCTTCCCGGTAGAGACGGCGCAGAAAGCCGCTGGACATGGCCGCCTTGCTGAACCTCGACGCGCACAGGATCTCGGCTGTATCGCCCAGTCCCGTGCGACGCTTGTCGAGCCGCCGATGGGGGGCGACCCGGATGTCGATTTCGTTCAGCCCGTACCCCAGGTTCTTCAGGCCCAGGCTGTCGTAAACCTCGGTGGTAACGAAGCCACCGTCCGAGCGCCGGTGCACGAAGTAGCCGAATTGCTTTCCGGCGTACTGGCGGGCGCACACGATCCACCAGTCGGCCTGTGCGCTGAAGGCCTGCCAATGCTTGCTGCCCCGCACGTAGTAGCTGCCATCCTGTTCTTCATAGGTAGTCTTCATGCGCGACAGGCTCGAGCCATGCTCCGGCTCGGTGAAGGCGATGCCGCCGATCACGGGGTTTTCGAGGAAGTCCTCGAAGACCTCCGCCTGCAGCCGGGACGATCCGCTGAGCGCTACGTTGCGCAGGAAAAGCACGGTTACGATCATCGTGTACATGCCCAGCGGCAGGTTGTACTCCGACATCATTTCAATCACTTCGCACATTTCGCGGTGGTTGTGCCGCCCCTCGTGCGACACCGGAATAGCGGGCAGGCAGATGCCCTCGTCCATCAGTTGCGCCCAGCGCTCCTTGGGCAGCGGCTCCTGCGGCAGCGCATTGCTGTCGAACACGGGCAGCAAGTTCTGGATCTGCCGCAGGAAGCTCTCGGTGTCGCGGTGGGTCTTGTTCAGCATGATGGTTCCTTCATCGCAAGTGATTGGGCGTACTCCTCGGTGAAGAAGATCGACAGGGCGCGCCGTCGCGTGCCGTCGATCTCCTGCGTAGCGTTGGCGGCGTAGTCGAAATGGACCATCACGCAGCGTCCGCTGGCGACCTGCTGGCCGCATTGGAAGGCGTTCTGCACGATGGACAGGGACGACCGGCCGATCGCATCAATGCGGGTGTCGATCTCGACGTCGTGCTCTGCGCGGATCTGTTTCAGGAAGTCGACCTCATAACGGCGCAGGATCAGACTGAGATCGCGCATGTTTCCGGTTTGGCTGAAATGCAGGAAGATCGGAAGGCGGCCATGCTCGAACCACACCGGCAGCGCGGTGTTGGTGACATGCCCGAGCACATCGACTTCGGAAAATCGCGGAGAGATGACAATGCGCACACGGAGCTCCTTGGAGGCTGGTGAGGTTCATCCGGCGCCGCGCGGGGCGCGTGCCGCCCACGGCAGGGCGACGGCGGCGACATGCAGCGCGGCACTGAGCCATAGCGCTCCATCCAGACCGGTACGATCGGCCACTGCGCCGGCGGCCACCGGACCGATGGCCTGGCCGGCGGCGAAGGCGAGGTTGAACAGAGCCATCGCGCGGCCTATGCGCGCTGCGGGCAGGTTCTGCCGGACAAGGACCGCGATGGCGGCTGCAGCGATGAAGACGCTTGAGCCGAACACCGCAGCGGAAACAAACAGGCCCGTCGTGCCGCCCAGCAACGGTGCCAGCGTGCCCAGCAGTGACACCGCGCAGCACGCTGACAGCACGTGCGCGCCAGGCCATGCACCCAGCGCGCGCCGCCAGAGCATTCCCGAACACAGGATTGCGATGCCCAGCACCGTCCACACGGCGATGCCCTGCTGCCAGGACAGTCCGTGGTCGCGCAGCCACGCAAAAATGAAAGTGAGATAGATGATGTAGCCACCGGCCCAGCAGAAGTAGGCTGCCAGGCAGGCACCCAGGTGCCGAAGTGGCAGCGGCGCATGGTCGTGGGCTTCAGTGACGGCGGTTGATTCCTGTATCCGGCCGGCCAGTGTCATTGGCCATATCGAGGCGAGAAGCCCAACGGCCCCCAGCACCAGCCACGCCGTTGGCCAGGTTGCGGCCCCATGGATGGCCAGCAGCGGCGCCACGGCCAGGCCGGCGGCAATGAGCCCGATGCCGGCGCCGCCGAAGAACAGACCTGTTGCCGCTCCGCGACGGTTGGGTGCATGCCGGTAGTGCAGCAGCACGAGCGTGCTGCCGCAGGCCGAGACCCAGGCAGCGCCAACGCCGTTGAGCACGCGTTGGGTGCTCAGCCAGGGCAGGGCACCGCTGGCGCCGGTCACGGCCAGAGTGAACACGCACAGCCCCAGGCCTGCCTGGAACAAGCGGCGTGCGCTGACCCGGTGCAGAAGCGCATAGGCGGTGCCTGCTCCAAGCACATAGCCGAGCGCATTTGCCGTGTTGAGCCAACCCGCCTGCGCATAGGTCCATTGCAGATCCTCGCGCATGGCGGGAAGCAGCAGTGCGTAGGCAAATCGCCCCAGGCCGTTGGCAACCGCCATCGACAGGCACAGGGCGAAGGCTGGCCACAGTGATGGCAGTACTGCAGGCGAGCCCATCAACACCGTGCTGCGTGGCTCTGTCTGCATTGCTCAAGCCCCCGATGTGATGACCGCGTGACCTATTAAAGCGTTGCTGGTCTACACTGCGAGGTGTCTTGATTGACAAAAAACAATCCAGAATGGACAAGCCTGAATTCATCATCGCGGTGCTCGACGGGACGTTGGCTGCCAGCGTGGGCGCGACACTCGATGTACTGGATTTCGCCAATCGCTCGGCCGAGCGCCTCGGTCAGCCGGCGCTGCGCTGGCGCGTGGCAGGCAGCCGTCGCCAGTTGCGGTTGAGCAATGGCATGACGCTGAAGGCCGAGCCGCTGTCCAGCATCGGCGATGGGGCTGCCGGCGTACTGGTCATACCCAGCCTGGGGCTGGACGGCATGCTCGATGCCAACGGGCACGAGCCATGTGGACTGGACGCCCGCTACACCGACGGTATTGCATTGCGCCGGTTGGCCATGCCGGATGCCCAGCATCTGGCACGCTTGGCTGCCCACTTCCACGCGAGCGGGGGCAGGGTCTGCGCCAGCTGTTCGGGGGTACTGGTGCTGGGGGAGGCTGGATTGCTCGACGGCCGTCGTGTCACCAGTCATTGGGCATTGGCGGGCCTGCTGCGTCGGCGCTTCCCGCAGGCACGGCTGGATCCGGCCTGCATGGTGGCAGAGGAAGGTCGACTGACCACGGCAGGAGCAGCAATGGCACAGATGGATCTGATGCTGCACCTGGTGCGCCAGTACTCCGGGCGTGACGTTGCCGAGGCGGTCATGCGTTTCCTGCTGGTGGACAGCCGCACCACCCAGGCTCGCTACATGGCCTGGCAGGATGCCGACCACGATGACGACACCGTGCGCCGTTTCGAATCGTTGATCGAAACCAGCCTTCCGCATGCTCTGGGCATGGAAGAAGCGGCCCGGCGCCTGCACCTGACGGCGCGTACCCTGGCCCGACGCGTCCATCGGGTTACCGGCAGTTCGCCACGGGTGCTGGTGCAGACAGTACGGATGCGGATGGCTCAGCGGCTTCTGGAGCGGACAGATCTTTCGGTGGAGGATGTGGCCGAGCGGGTTGGCTATGCCAATGCAACGTCGCTGCGGAAGCTGACGTTGAAGATGACGCAGCTGACACCGGCACTGTTGCGCCAGCGGCTCTGAGTACATCCATCATCGCAGCGCCACACGCCCGCGCTATGCTGCGCGCCTGCCGCCCGATCCTGCCGCGATGAAGCTCGCCATCCTGTCCCGCAACAGCTCCCTGTACTCCACCCGCCGGCTGGTCGAGGCGGCGCGCGCGCGCGGCCACACCGTTCGCATCCTGGACCCGCTGCGCTGCTACATGCGCATCGCCGCTGATGGCTTCTCGATGCACTACAAGGGCCGGCCGATGACCGGCGTGGACATGGTCATCCCGCGCATCGGTGCCTCGATCACCCGCTACGGCACCGCAGTACTGCGCCAGTTCGAACTGATGGGCGCACGTACCCCGAATCCGTCCGACGCGATCCTGCGTTCGCGCGACAAGCTGCGTGCACACCAGCTGCTGGCGGCCAAGGGCATCGACATGCCGGTCACTGTGTTCGGCGACAACCCTGACGACACCGTCGACCTGTTGTCCATGCTGGGCCCGCCGCCGCATGTGGTGAAGCTCAACGAGGGTACCCAGGGGCGGGGCGTGATCCTGACCGAGAAGGCCAGCGCCTCGCGCGGCATTGTCGAGGCCCTGCGCGGGTTGTATGCCAATTTCCTGATGCAGGAGTTCATCGGCGAAGCCAAGGGGGCGGATCTGCGCTGCTTCGTGGTCGGCGACCAGGTGGTGGCCTCGATGCAGCGTCAGGCGCCGGAAGGTGACTTCCGCTCCAACCTGCATGCGGGGGGGACGGCGGTGGCGGCCAAGGCCAGCCGTGCCGAGCAGCAGGTGGCGGTGCGGTCGGCCAAGGCACTGGGACTGTCGGTGTGCGGGGTGGACCTGATCCGCTCCGCGCGCGGCCCGCTGGTGCTGGAGGTCAACTCCACGCCGGGGCTGGAAGGGATCGAGGCTGCCTGCGGGGTGGACGTGGCCACGCGCATCATCGAGCACGTCGAGAAGCTGAAAAAACCTTGAAATTTCAGTTGCTTGAGATTCTCATGGGCGGATGAGGCCGGCTTTAACAAGCCTTTAATCGGCCCGCGCGTAGGCTTCAGCGAACCGCAGCTCTGCCTCTCAGCAGGATCGGTATCGGGATACAACTTCAGACCCAGGCGGGGGCACCGCCTGGGTCTTTTTTATGCCTGCCCGGCGTCCCTTGTGGAGGCAGCGTGACGCCCGTAGAGTGGCCCCCATCGTTCCTGGATGGATCGGAGGCTGGCGATGTACCGCATCACGATGATCGCGTTGTTGCTGTCCCTGGCCGGATCTGCTGCGGCCAAGCCGGAGAAATCCGTTGTGCAGATGGACCGGCAGTCGCCGGTGGCCGAGCAGGTACGCCAGGTGGAAAAGGCCCTGGGTGATGGCGATTACAGCGAGATTTCCGCTGATGACCGCAGCGAGGTGCGCCAGGCACTGGCCCGGATCACCGCGCGGATGGGAGGCCACCAGAGCCTGCAGGAACTGCCACCGCAGGTGCAGGGGGAAGTCTTCAACGACCAGGAGCGGATCAATACCCTGCTCACCCGCGCCCATGAGGACAGCCGGCAGATCTGCCAGCACACGCGCACCACCGGCAGCAACATGCCGAAAAGCCGCTGCCTGACGGTGGCGGAGCGCCGCCGGATCGAAGAAAAGGGCAAGGCTCTGTTGAACGACCAGCGCACCTTCAACAACTTCAACCCTGCCAGCTCGCGGTAGGGCCACCGCTGCCCCGACCATTGGCACTTGCTGGCGTGAAGGTGGTGCGAATAGAGTCGGGATTCGCCACAGACAAGGATTTGTTTGCCATGAAACAGGCTTTGATGTCGGCCGTCCTGTTGTCAGGACTCGCCTTGGTCAGTACCGCATCGGCATCCAGGGGCAAGGACGTGTTCGTGCCCGGTCAGCCGCTGCAGCAGCAGATCGCGCGTATCGAGGTGGAGCTCAAGGACGGCGAAACCTATTCGGAACTCAAGCAGGACGAGCGCACCCGCGTCAACGACGCCCTGGCACGCATGCGGGCGGCGGTGGAGCAGTACCCGGCACGTGATTCCATGCCTGAACCGGTGCAAACCCAGGTCTTCAACGATCAGCAGGTCGTGAACACGGTTTTGACACAGGCGCGTGAAGATAGTCGTCTAATATGCCAACGTGAAAAGCCCATCGGTTCCAATCGGACCACGACGCAGTGCATGACCGTTGCCGAGCGCGCTCGGCAGAAGGAACGGGCTCAGCAGGACATGAGGCAGGTCATGCGCGCCGGCAGTACAGTCAATTAGAGGTGACAGTGAGAATCCTGGTAATCGAAGACAACAGCGACATTGCGGCCAACCTGGGCGACTATCTGGAGGACCGGGGGCATACGGTGGACTTCGCGGCTGACGGGGTCACCGGCCTGCATCTGGCCGTGGTGCACGAGTTCGACGCGATCGTGCTGGATCTCAACCTGCCAGGCATGGACGGCATCGAAGTCTGCCGCAAGCTGCGCAACGAAGCGCGCAAGCAGACGCCGGTGCTGATGCTGACGGCCCGCGATTCGCTGGACAACAAGCTGGCCGGCTTCGATTCCGGTGCCGATGACTACCTGATCAAGCCGTTCGCGCTGCAGGAAGTGGAAGTGCGTCTGAACGCCCTGTCGCGCCGCGGCAAGGGCGTGCAGACCCGCGTGCTGGAAACCGGCGATCTGGAGTACAACCTGGACACGCTGGAAGTGCGCCGCCAGGGCAAGCTGCTGCAGCTCAACCCGACCGCGCTGAAGATCCTGCAGGCGCTGATGGAAGCGGCGCCGGCGGTGGTGACCCGCCAGGAGCTGGAAACCCGCGTGTGGGGCGAGGAACTGCCCGACTCGGATTCGCTGCGCGTGCATATCCATGGCCTGCGTGCGGTGGTCGACAAGCCGTTTGAAGTGCCGCTGATCCAGACCCGCCATGGCATCGGATACCGCATCGCCACCCCGGAAGCCTGATTCCGTGGCAACCAAGGGGGAGCGCCGGCGCACGCCATACAGGCGGCGCCTGCGCAGCCGCATCATCGTCTCGTTCGTATTGTTGGGCTTCTGCCTGACAACACTGTTCGCGTTCGCCACCAACTGGGCCCGCCTGCGCGTGGAAAACCAGCTGGTGGAAGAGCTGATGAACCGCAACATCGACGAGTACGCGCGGCGCTACTACGAACACCCGGGCCACAACCCGGACGCGCCGGTGCTGCAGATCCGTGCGTATGCCTATTCCAAGGACAAGTTCGACCGGGTGCGCGAAGAGCGCGCGCAGTGGGCGGGCTTCTCCGATGGCATCCACAGCGTCAGCGGCGACGAACACGGCGAACCCTATTCCTACAAGCTGGCCGTGCGGAAGACGCCCGACGCCTGGTTCTTCCTCGCCTATGACATGACCGACAGCGTGCGCGGTGGCAAGCAGCTCAACCGCGCGCTGGTGTTGTCGGTGCTGGTGTTCAGCGTGCTGTCGCTGGTGCTGGGCTGGTGGTCGGCGTCGAAGGTGATGAAGCCGGTGTCGGACCTGGCCGCGCGGCTGCGTGCGTACCGTGGCGGTACCAGTGAACCTGAGCCCTTGGCGCCGCGCTTTCCCGATGACGAAGTGGGGCAGCTGGCACAGGCGCTGGACGATTATTCCTCGCGGCTGACCGAAGTCGTTCAGCGCGACCGCGAGTTCAATGCAGACGTCAGCCATGAATTGCGCACGCCGCTGGCGGTGATCCGCGGGGCCACCGAGCTGCTGCTGACCCGGCCCGGCCTGGACGAGAAGGTGCTGCAGCGCCTGCAGCGCATCCAGCGAGCCGAACAGCAGTGCAGCGACCTGATCGGCGCATTGCTGCTGCTGTCGCGCAACGAGCGCGGGCAGGGCACCAGCAACGTGGCGCGCGTGGCCGAGCAGCTGCTGGATGCGCACCGCGCGCAGCTGGGCGGCAAGCCGCTGGAGCTGCTGCTGGAAGGCGAGCGCAACCTGGTGATCGATGCACCCGAGGCGGCGCTGTCGGTGGCGCTGGGCAACCTGATCGGCAACGCGGTGAAGTACTCGCAGGACGGCGAAGTGCGCGTCTTCGTCGGCACCAATTCGGTATCGGTGACGGACAGCGGCCCAGGCCTGAGCGAGGAAGATGCAGCCAAGCTGTTCCAGCGTGGCTACCGCGGCACGCACGCCGGCCATTCGCAGGGTGGCGGCATCGGCCTGTCGATCGTCAGCCGTCTGTGCGACCTGTACGGCTGGCAGGTGAGCGTGCGCCCCGGTGGCGAGCGCGGCGTGATTGCCACCCTGACGTTCTCGCCGAAACCCTTGTAAGCGCCTGCCTCGTGTAGAGCCGAGCCTGCGCTCGGCTGCCCTGGCTTTCCGGAGCCGAGCATGGGCTCGGCTCTACAGTAGATCCACGCCACGCGTGGATGCGCTCCGGCAGTGCCGGCCGCTGGCTGGCAACCAGAGTTACAGTAGATCCACGCCATGGGTGGATGCGTTCCGGTAGTGCCGGCCGCTGGCCGGCAACCAGACCTCACCCCCGGGCCAACCCCAGATACCGCGCATGCAGCTGTTCCACCTGCGCCTGCAGGTCCTCCGGCCGTCCATCATTGACCACCACGTCATCGGCCAGCGCCAACCGCTGCGCGCGGCTGGCCTGGGCGGCAATCATCCGGTCAGCCAGCGCAGCGTCGATGCCATCGCGCTGCATCAGGCGGGCATGCTGCACGGCTTCCGGCGCATCCACCAGCAGTACCCGGTCCAGCCACGGGTATGCCTTCCGCCCACCGACCTCGGTCAGCAGCGGAATGGCGGCAATCGCATACGGGCTTTCAGCCTGCTCGCACTGCTGTTGCATCAGCAGGCGGATGGCCGGATGGGTGATGGCTTCCAGCGCCGTCCGCTCGGCCGGATCGGCAAAGACGTGGGCGCGCAGGCGACCCCGGTCCAGGCTGCCGTCGGCCAGCAACATGCCGGCGCCGAAGCGCTCGGCGATGCGGGCCAAGGCCGGGCTGCCGGCGGCGACCACGGCCCGGGCGGCCAGGTCGGCGTCGGCCACCACGATGCCCAGCGCCTCGAAGCGCCGGGTCACCTCGCTCTTGCCGGCGGCGATGCCGCCGGTCAGGCCAACCACGTAGCGGCTCATGGGGACTCCCCTCAGCGCAGCCCGCTCATCACCATGTACTGCTCCACCAGCGGCGCACCCCACATGAAGTACAGCCAGCCGGCGATGGCCAGGTAGGGCCCGAACGGAATCGGGGTGGCGCGGTCACGGCCCCGGCTGTACAGCCAGATCGAGCCGATGATGGCGCCCAGCACCGAGGACAGCAGGATGATCGGCAGGATGCCCTTCAGGCCACACCAGGCACCCAGGGCCGCCAGCAGCTTGAAATCGCCGTGGCCCATGCCTTCCTTGCCGGTCAGCTGCTTGAACAGCCACCAGACCGTCCACAGCGACAGGTAGCCCACCGCCGCGCCCACCAGGGCGGGCTTGGCCGGCATGTAGAGGTTGTCGATGCTGCCTATCAGCCCCAGCCACATCAGCGGCAGGGTGAGCTGGTCGGGCAGCAGCTGCGTGCGCAGGTCGATGCCGGACAGGGCGATCAGGAAGCAGGTCAGCACGATGGCGCCGAAGCCCTGCCAGCCGAAGCCGAACTGCCAGACGCAGGCCACCACCAGCAGCGAGGTCATCGCCTCCACCAGCGGGTACTGCAGCGAGATCGGCGCCTTGCAGTGGCGGCATTTGCCGCCCTGGATGATCCAGCTGAACAGCGGGATGTTCTCGTACCAGCTCAGCTTGTGCTTGCAGTGCGGGCAGTGCGACGGCTCGACCACGATCCCCGGCGGGGGCGGTTCATAGAAGTCCGGTTCCTCCAGGACTTCGCGCGCATCGCGCTTCCACTGCCATTCCAGCCGCTTGGGCAGGCGCAGGATGACGACGTTCAGGAAACTGCCCAGCAGCAGTCCGAAGGCGGCCGCGGCGGGGTAGCCGAGGCCAGGATGCTGGTCGAGAAAAGCCATGTATGTGTTATCCGACGACGGCGCCGAGTTTGAAGATGGGAAGGTACATGGCAATCACCATGCCGCCCACAATGGTACCAATGAACACCATGATCATCGGTTCCAGCAGGCTGCTCAGGGCATCCACCGAATTGTTGACCTCCTGCTCATAGTACTCGGCCACCTTGAACAGCATGGCATCCAGCGCGCCGGCCTCTTCACCGATGCCGGTCATCTGGATGACCATGTGCGGGAACAGGTTGGTCTGCTTCATCGACATGTTCACCGGGTAGCCTACCGAGACGTCGTCACGCATGCGCAGCACCGCCTCTTCGTACACGGTGTTGCCGGTGGCACCGGCCACGATGCCCAGCGCCTCCACCAGCGGCACACCGGCCTTGAAGGTGACCGCGGTGGTGCGCGAGAAGCGGGCGATGGCGCTGTTGTGCATGATCTGCCCGATCACCGGTACCTTCAGCACGAACCGGTCCATCGCGTGCTGCATCTTCGGCGAGCGCTTGTAGGCCATGATGGCACCGACAGCGGAGCCCACCACGATCAGGAATATCAGCCACCACCACGACACCATGAACCGCGAGAGGTTCACCACCAGCTGGGTGAAGGCGGGCAGCTCGGCGCCGAAGCTCTTGAACACGTCCTCGAACTGCGGCACCACGAACACCAGCATGATGCCGCTGACCAGCATGGCTACCACCACCACCATGATCGGGTAGAACAGCGCCTTCTTGATCTTGCCCTTCAGCGCTTCGATGTTCTCCTTGTAGGTGGCCACCGTGTCCAGCACGGTTTCCAGCACGCCGGCGCCTTCGCCGGCCCGCACCAGGTTGCGGTACAGCTCGTCGAACTGCACCGGGTGCTTGCTGACCGCCTCGTACATGGAGGAGCCGCCCTCGATGTCGGTGCGGATGGTGTCCACCAGCTTCTTCATCCGCGGGTTCTTGTGCCCGCTGGCGATGATGTCCAGCGCCGACACGATCGGCACGCCGGATTTCATCATCGTGGCCATCTGCCGGCTGAAGAAGGCGATGTCCTTGGGCTTGACCGGGCTGCCGGCGGCGCCGAACAGCGGCTTCGGCTTGGGCTTGACCTGGCCCGGGTTGATGCCCTGGCGGCGCAGTTCGGCGCGCAGCAGGTTGGCGTTCTTGGCCAGCTGCTCGCCCTTCATCTTCACGCCCCGCTTGTCGGTCCCCTCCCAGACAAACGGCTGCAGTTCCATGGTGGCGCGCGCCACCGGCTCTTTCTTGATCGCACTGCGACTGACAGACATGTTGGCTCCCCAAGACCCGCCATCCCCAGGCGGGTAACTAGCCATCGATGGTAGCGGGTTCAAGGCCGGATGGGCAGTTGGCAGGCGGCCCTGCGTGCGATTTCGTGCCGGGTGCCGACCAAAGGTGACGCACTGCGTCACATTGCCGCGTCCATCGCAGATTCGGATGCGGGGGGTTCCCATCCGCGAAATTGCTGCCATCATGGGCGCGGGGAAATCCAGGGGGAGGCGTGCCGGGGTTGGCACGCAACCTGCGTTGATCCACCCGCAGGGCATGGGGCCCGCTCATGCCGGCGCTGTCCGGTCCGATCCCGTGCACTGAACTCAACCACCACTATCTTGGGGATGTACCAATGAAGAACCAGAAGGGCTTCACCCTTATCGAACTGATGATCGTCGTCGCGATCATCGCCATCCTGGCCGCCATCGCGCTGCCGGCTTACCAGGACTACACCTCGAAGTCGAAGGTCACCGCTGCGCTGGCCGACCTGGCCTCGCACAAGACCCAGTTCGAGATGGAAAAGAGCGCGGGTCGCGTTCCGACTCCGAACAGTGCTGGTTTCCAGGGTACCTCGACTGGCAGTTGCTCGACGATCGCCGTGGACGGTGATGGTATGACTTGCACCATCCGTGATCCGGGCCGCATTGGCACCGGCTCCACCATCGCGTTGACTTACACGGATTCGGTTGTTGATGCCACCACTGGTGCCATCACGACTGCTGGCGGCTTCGCCTGCGTTACCAATGCTGTTGACGCCAAGTTCAAGCCGAAGGGCTGCAGCTGATCTAATGATTTCCTGAGTGGCGCGTAGCATACGCTCCCTTCATTTCATGAGATGAACACAGGGCCCGCTTCGGCGGGCCTTGTGCTGACCGGGCCGTGAAATCCGGTCAGCAGGCAGCAATGGGGATTGCTGGATCAAACAGGGGGAATCATGTACACCCAGAAGGGTTTCACGCTCATCGAACTGATGATCGTGGTGGCCATCATCGCGATCCTTGCGGCGATTGCGACTGTGGCATTTCAGCCATACGTCGTGCGCACCCAGTTGGCGGCGGCGCTTGCGGATATCACGCCGGGAAAGACCAAGGTGGAAATCCTCGTCAACGAGAACCGTCCGGCCAGTCTGGTGACAGCCGATCTTATCGGCGGTGCCCAGAACGCCCACTGCTCCAACGTCGAGGCCGAGCTCAGTGAATCCGGTGTCGGCCATATCAGCTGCACCCTGAAGGGCCACAGCGTGCTGGACGGCAAGGACCTGATCCTGCGCCGCTCCGCCGAGGGCATCTGGAGCTGCGATGGCAGCGCGTTCGAAGCGCGCTATCGCCCGACCGGCTGCTGATCACACTTCAGCGCTTCAATGGGATGCTGGCCGCCCCTTGACGGGGCTATCATCCCCGGGGGAGTCAGGATCGTGCCTGCCGGGCCGGGAGTGCCGGGCAAGGCAGTGTTGCTCATGGATTGGCGATGCCGGTGGCCATTGGGTCGCGGCGGGTTCTGCTGCCCCGTGCGGTGTCCGTGCAAGACGCACGGCATGGCATGACCCCATGAGCCAAGGATTCATATGAACGCTGTCACCACCGCCAATCTTGTCGGCATCACCGGCCTGGCCCGTCGTCTGGTGCAGGACGGGGCCCTGGACGAGGCCACCGCCCGCGACGCCATGGCCAAGGCCGCGGCCGCCCGCCAGCCACTGCCGACGTGGTTCGCGCAGAACAAGCTGGTCAATGCCTCGCAGCTGGCCGCCGCCAATGCGGTCGAGTTCGGCATGCCGCTGTTCGACGTGTCCACCTTCGACGCCAGCCAGAACGCGATGAGCCTGGTCAGCGAGGAGCTGCTGCGCAAGCACAACGTGCTGCCGCTGTTCAAGCGCGGCGGCAAGCTGTTCGTCGGCACCAGCAACCCGACCCACTCGCTGGACGAGATCAAGTTCCACACCAACCTGGTGGTCGAGCCGATCCTGGTCGACGAGGACCAGATCCGCCGCACGCTGGAACAGTGGCACGCCAGCCATGACACCCTCGGCGACGCCCTGGGTGGCGATGACGATGGCATGGGCAATCTGGACGTGGCGGCCGGCGACGAGGATCTCGGCGCCACCGGCGGCGATTCCGGCATCGACGCCAAGGGCGACGACACCCCGGTGGTGAAGTTCGTCAACAAGGTGCTGGTCGATGCGATCCGCAAGGGTGCCTCGGACATCCACTTCGAGCCCTACGAAGACGATTACCGCGTGCGCCTGCGCATCGATGGCCTGCTGAAGATGGTCGCGCGCGCGCCGGTGAAGTTGAACCAGCGCATCGCCGCCCGCCTGAAGGTGATGGCACAGCTGGACATCGCCGAGAAGCGCGTCCCGCAGGACGGCCGCATCAAGCTCAACCTGTCCAAGACCAAGCAGATCGACTTCCGTGTCAGCACGCTGCCGACCCTGTTCGGCGAGAAGGTGGTGCTGCGTATCCTCGATGGCAGCGCGGCCAAGCTGGGCATCGACAAGCTGGGCTACGAGCCGGACCAGCAGAAGCTGTTCCTGGATGCCATCCACAAGCCCTACGGCATGGTGCTGGTGACCGGCCCGACCGGTTCGGGCAAGACCGTGTCGCTGTATACCGCGCTGGGCATCCTCAACGACGAGACGCGCAACATCTCCACCGCCGAAGACCCGGTGGAAATCCGCCTGCCGGGCGTCAACCAGGTACAGCAGAACAACAAGCGTGGCATGACCTTCGCCGCGGCGCTGCGCTCGTTCCTGCGACAGGACCCGGACATCATCATGGTCGGCGAAATCCGCGACCTGGAAACGGCGGAGATCGCGATCAAGGCCGCGCAGACCGGCCACATGGTGCTGTCCACGCTGCACACCAACGATGCGCCGCAGACCATCGCGCGCCTGATGAACATGGGCATTGCGCCGTACAACATCACCAGCTCGGTGACGCTGGTGATCGCCCAGCGCCTGGCACGCCGCCTGTGCGGCAACTGCAAGCGCCCGTCCAGCCTGCCCGAACATGCGCTGCTGGCCGAAGGCTTCACCCAGGCGCAGCTGGATGCGGGCATCGAGCTGTACGAGGCCGTGGGCTGCGATGAATGCACCGAGGGCTACAAGGGCCGGACCGGCGTCTACCAGGTCATGCCGATGACCGATGAGATCGCCACCATCGTGCTGGCCGGTGGCAATGCGCTGCAGATTGCCGAGGCGGCGCAGCAGATCGGCGTGAATGACCTGCGCCAGTCGGCGTTGAAGAAGGCCGCAGCGGGCATCACCAGCCTGGCCGAGATCAACCGCGTCACCAAGGATTGATGCAACGCGGTTTTCCGTAGAGCCGAGCCCATGCTCGGCTCCACAGTAGATCCACGCCATGCGTGGATTACGTGGCCCCAATCACCGCGCAGCCGAGCATGGGCTCGGCTCTACTCCATCCCCAGCTTCTTCAACTTGTAGCGCAGCGCACGGAAGGTGATGCCCAGCTGCGCGGCAGTACGGGTCTTGTTCCAGCGGTTCTCTTCCAGCGCACGCTGGATGGCGCTGCGCTCGAGCTGCTCGATGTAGGAGGGCAGGGCGGCGCTGCCCGGCTGCAGGTCGGCCACCGCTTCGGCGGGCGCCGCGCTGCCGGGTGCACGCGGCGCGTGCTGCGGCAGGCGCAGGTCGTCGGCGCCGATGCAGTCTTCCTCGGCCAGGGCCAGCGCACGTTCCAGGATGTTCTCCAGCTCGCGCACATTGCCCGGGAACGCGTACTGCGCCAGCGCTTCCAGCGCCGACGGCGCCAGCAGCGGGGTGGCACGGCCGTGGCTGCGGGCCAATCGGGCCAGCACGGCCGCGGCCAGTTCGGGCAGGTCCTGACGGCGCTCGCGCAGCGGCGGCACCTTCAGTTCGATCACGTTGATGCGGTAGTACAGGTCGTGGCGGAAGCGCCCGTCCTCGACCAGCTCGGCCAGATCCTTGTGGGTGGCCGAGAGGATGCGGACATCCACCGGCTCCTCGTTGGCCGCCCCCACCGCGCGCACCGACTTTTCCTGGATCGCGCGCAGCAGCTTCACCTGCATCTGCAGTGGCAGTTCAGCCACTTCGTCCAGGAACAGGGTGCCGCCATGCGCCGCCTGGAACAGGCCGGGCTTGTCGGCGTGCGCGCCGCTGAAACTGCCCTTGCGGTGGCCGAAGAATTCGCTCTCCATCAGCTCGCCGGGAATGGCGCCGCAGTTGACCGGCACGAACGGGCCGGCCGCGCGCGCGCCCTGCGCATGGATGGTGCGTGCGACCAGCTCCTTGCCGACGCCCGACTCGCCGAGGATGTAGACCGGCGCCTGGCTGCGCGCGACCTTGCCGATGGTGGTGCGCAGCACATCCATGGCCTGTGAGTGGCCGAGCAGGCGCCCGCCCTGTTCGGCGTTGGGGCCCGGTGCCGGGCGCTCGGCGTTGTTGAGTTCCAGCGCGTGCTTGACCAGTCCGCGCAGCACCGAGATGTCCACCGGCTTGCTGACGAAATCGAACGCGCCGGCCTTCAGCGCCTCCACGGCCAGATCCATGCTGCCGAACGCGGTGATCATCGCCACCGGCGTGCGCGGGTAGTGCTGGGCGATCTCGCTGACGAGCTCGATGCCGTTGCCATCCGGCAGGCGCATGTCGGTGATGCACAGGTCGTACGGATTGCTGGCCAGCAGCTCACGTGCCTCGGCCAGGTTCGCGGCGGTACTGATGCGCAGCCCCATGCGGCCGAGGGTCAGCACCAGCAGTTCGCGGATGTCGCGTTCGTCGTCGACGACGAGGGCGCTGCGGGTTTCATTCATGGGCGTGAAAGATAAACGAGGGGGCTGGAAGCGACAAATGTTTGACGCACAGGATGGGAATCAGCTGGGCAGCAGCGTGTGTGGACCGGGCAGCACCAGGCGGAAGCAGGAGCCGCCGGCCGGCACCGCGATGTAGTCCAGGCGGGCCTGGTTGGCCCGGCACAGTTCGCGCGCGATATACAGGCCCAGTCCGGTGCCATGCTCGGACGTGGTGAAGAAGGGCCGGAACAGCTGCGCGGCCACGCTCTCGGGGATACCCGGGCCACGGTCCATCACGTCGATCACCGCGCTGCGTTCGTGCTGGGCCACGCGCAGCCGCACCCGTGCCGGCTGCTGGCCGATGCGGCCGTACTTCAGCGCGTTGTGCACCAGCACGGTCAGCACCTGGTAGAGATGCTTGGTGTCGACCTGGGCCATCACCGAGGTATCGCTGATGATCGGTTCGATGCTGTCGGTCTCCAGGGTCTGGCCCTGCTTGTACTCCAGCACGAAGCGGCGCACGAAGGCGACCAGGTCCACGTTCTCGGGCGTGGCACGCTCGCGCCGTGCCAGGCCCAGCACGCTTTCGACGATGCCGTTGGTGCGCTGGCATTGCTGGCGGATGATCTGCAGCAGGCGGCGGTCGCTCTCGTTGAAGCCGGTACCTTCCTCGAGCAGCTGCACGGCATAGTTGATCGCCGCCAGCGGGTTGCGGATCTCGTGGGCGAGGCTGGCCGAGAAGCGGCCCATCGCGGAAAGGGTGAGCGATTCGGCGCGGCGCGAGACCACGCTGGAATCATCCAGGAACACCAGCGCAAGGTCGCTGCCGGCCAGCAGGCGGGCGAAGCGCGGCTGCACTTCCGGCTGGTCGGGGTTGAGCTGCAGCGGCAGTTCGTCCTGTGCCCAGCCATTGCGCCAGCGCTGCAGCCTGCGCGCCAGTTCCGGTGCGGCGCTGGCCAGGTCCAGGCGCCCGCTTTCGCCGTTGCCGTCGTTGTCGCCCAGCAGCATCGAGGCGGCTTCGTTGGCCAGGGTGATGCGGTTGTCGGCGTCCACCACCAGCACGCCGGTGCGCATGCGGCGGATGATCAGTTCGTTGATCTGGAACAGGTTGGCTACTTCGTCGCCGCGCTGGTTGGCCAGTTGCTGGTTGCGGCGAGCGCGGTTGCCCACCTGGTAGCTGATGAAGGCCAGTGCCAGGTAGCTGGTGGCGAACATCGCCAGTTCGGCCAGGGTGCGGGTGGGGTCGCCGCCTTCCAGCAGCTTCCATGTGTACTCCACGCCGGTGGCCAGACTGGCGGCCAGCGCCAGGCCCAGCCCCAGGCTGAGCGGGAGCAGGGTGGCGGCGGCGGCGATGTTGAACAGCAGCGACATCGAGATGCCGGCACTGGCGCCGGGCAGGGCGTGCGACAGCAGGGTGGCGGCCACGATATCCACCAGCACGCCGCTGACCACGATCGGACGCAGCCAGCGTTCGTTGCGGCCGAGTGCCAGGGCCAGCAGCGACAGGGCCAGGTAGATGACCGCAACGACGTCGGCCAGCCGCGGGTGATGGGCTTCACCGACCATGGCCGACAACGGGCTGTAGAGCAGGGCGGCGATGACCGTAGCGATCAGCACCCGGTACAGCGCGAAGAAATACAGTTCACGCCGCGGAATCGATTCGATGCGGTCGATCAATGAAGCACTGGGTGACACGCCGGAACTCCCCTTCTGGCTGCCTGGGTCTGGATTCTGCGGCGGGCCTGGCCGGCGCCCCCTGAAGCCGGGCCGGCACGTCGCGTTTGCGAAGGGCAGTATAGGGCCCCCGGCCGGGCGCCGCCGAAGTGGCCCGGATCGCGCATTTGGCCCGGTGCGGACACCGGTGGCCAGCCCCGGCCCGGGTGCAACTGCCTGAATGATGGTGGAAATCTGCCCGCGTCCGGCGTTTTGTACAGACTTCTTTGCGCCCCGGCGCCGGCTCGGCCACAATAGTGGGCCCGCCGCGGTCCATGCCGGCGCCCCGCCGGGGCCCTGAGGAATTGCGTGCGGTCGTTCCTATTCCCACGGTGACGCATGAATTTCCACGAATACCAGTCAAAACAACTGCTTGCCGAGTACGGCATCCCGGTCCCGGCCGGCAAGGTCGCTGCGACCCCGGACGAAGCGGTTGCCGCTGCCAACTCCCTGGGCCAGGGCCCCTGGATGGTCAAGGCGCAGATCCACGCTGGCGGCCGCGGCAAGGCTGGCGGCGTCAAGTTCTGCAAGACCACCGACGACGTGAAGGCCGCTGCGGCCAAGATGCTCGGCACCAAGATGGCCACCTACCAGACCGCAGGCGTTGAACTGCCGGTCAACCTGGTGCTGGTGACCACAGCCGGCGAGATCGTCAAGGAACTGTACCTGTCGGTGCTGGTCGACCGTGGCACCAAGACCATCACCTACATCGCCTCTTCGGAAGGCGGCGTGGAGATCGAGCAGGTCGCTGCTGAAACCCCGGAGCTGATCCACTCGCTGAACGTCGACTTCGTCGAAGGCGTGCAGGGTTACCACGGCCGTGATTTCGGCTTCAAGCTGGGCCTGACCGCCAAGCAGGCCGGCCAGTTCGCCAGCATCATGGTGAACCTGTACCGCCTGTTCAACGAAAAAGACCTGGCCCTGGTTGAAATCAACCCGCTGGCCATCCTGGACGACGGCAACCTGTACGCGCTGGACGGCAAGTTCGACAGCGACGACAACGCCGCGTTCCGCCAGAAGGCCCTGGTCGCCATGCGCGACAAGACCCAGGAAGATCCGACCGAAGTGATCGCTTCGGAGCTGGACATCAACTACGTCACCATGGACGGCAACATCGGCTGCATGGTGAACGGCGCCGGCCTGGCCATGGCCACCATGGACGTCATCAAGCTCAACGGCGGCGAGCCGGCGAACTTCCTGGACGTGGGCGGCGGTGCCAACAAGCAGCGCGTCATCGAAGCCTTCAAGCTGATCCTGTCCTCGGACAAGGTCGAAGGCATCTTCGTCAACATCTTCGGCGGCATCGTCCGCTGCGACATGATTGCCGAAGGCATCATCGCCGCCGTGAAGGAAGTGGGCGTCAAGGTTCCGGTCGTGGTGCGCCTGGAAGGCACCAACGTGGAAGAAGGCAAGCAGCTGCTGCGTGACAGCGGCATGGCCATCATCCCGGCTGACAACATCAACGATGGCGCCAAGAAGATCGTTGAAGCTGTCAAGAACGCCGCCTGATACCGACACCAAGGAATTCCAATGTCTGTTTTGATCAACAAGAACACCAAGGTGATCGTGCAGGGCTTCACCGGCCAGCAGGGCACCTTCCACGCCACTCAGATGATCGAGTACGGCACCCAGGTTGTCGGCGGCGTGACCCCGGGCAAGGGTGGCACCACCCACATCGACCTGCCGGTCTTCAACACCGTTGCCGACGCCGTGCAGAGCACCGGCGCCAATGCCTCGGTCATCTACGTGCCGCCGCCGTACGCGGCTGACGCGATCCTGGAAGCCGCTGCTGCCGGCATCAAGGTCATCGTCTGCATCACCGAAGGCATCCCGGTGCTGGACATGCTGCGCGTCAAGAACGTGCTGACCCGCTCGCATCCGGACACCGTGCTGATCGGGCCGAACTGCCCGGGCGTCATCACTCCGGGTGAGTGCAAGATCGGCATCATGCCGGGCCACATCCACCAGCCGGGCAAGATCGGCATCGTGTCGCGTTCGGGCACCCTGACCTATGAAGCGGTCAAGCAGACCACCGAAGTCGGCCTGGGCCAGTCCACCTGCATCGGCATCGGTGGTGACCCGATCAACGGCCTGAACTTCGTCGACTGCCTGAAGCTGTTCAACGAAGACCCGCAGACCGAAGGCATCATCATGGTGGGCGAAATCGGCGGCGACGCCGAGGAAGCCGGCGCCGAGTACATCAAGAACCACGTGAAGAAGCCGGTCGTCGGTTTCATCGCCGGTGCGTCGGCTCCGGCCGGCAAGCGCATGGGCCACGCCGGTGCGATCGCCTCGGGCGGCAAGGGCACTGCCGAAGGCAAGTTCGCTGCCATGGAAGCTGCCGGTGTTGTCACCGTCCGCTCGCCGGGCGACCTGGGCGCTGCCATCGCCAAGCTGGTGAAATAAGATTGTTGCCGGCCTGCGGCCGGCACGATCGGTAGAGTCGACTGTTAGTCGACTGCTCTACCTGCTTCAATAGAACAGCCGCCTCCGGGCGGCTGTTCTGCGTCTGGCAGTGTCCCGGTCGGCTCCATCCACGCACGGCGTGGATCTACTGAGCCAGGGCTGTCCACGCAGTGAGCGCGCCCGGCGCGCGCATGGCGCGGCGTTACAATGGCGGCATTGCAACCACAGGCTGGATTCCCATGGCTTCGATCCGCATCGCGATGGCGCAGTTCGACTTCCCGGTCGGCGATGTCGCCGGCAACACCGAGCGCATCATCGAGATGATCGGCCAGGCGCGCGACGAGTACGGCGCCGAGCTGGTGATGTTCCCCGAGCTGGCGGTGAGCGGCTATCCGCCGGAAGACCTGCTGCTGCGCCCGGGCTTCCTGTACGAGTGCGAGCAGGCAATGACGCGCATCGCCGCGGCCTGCCGCGGCATCACCGCGGTGGTCGGCTGGCCGCAGGCGGCTGGCGCGGTGGTCTACAACGCCGCCAGCGTGCTGCGCGATGGCCTGGTCGAGCAGACCTACCGCAAGCGTGAGCTGCCCAATTACGCCGTGTTCGACGAACGCCGCTACTTCGATGTCGATCCGGACGGTGGCAGCTGCGTGTTCGAGGTCAACGGCATTCCGGTGGGTCTGCTGATCTGCGAGGACCTGTGGTTCGCCGAGCCGTTGGCCGACACCGTGCGCGCCGGCGCGCAGCTGGTGGTGGTACCCAATGCCTCGCCGTACGAGCGCGGCAAGCACGCCCAGCGCGATGCGGTGCTGGCCGCACGTACCCGCGAGAGTGGCGCGGCAATCGCCTATCTCAATGTGGTCGGTGGCCAGGATGCGCTGGTGTTCGATGGCGCCTCGGTGGTGGCCGATGGTGACGGCACGGTGCACCCCGCCGCCGCCGCCTTCGTCGACCAGTGGCTGGTGGTGGAGTACGACGGCGAAACGCGCCGCTTCATGCCGCACGTGTGGATGGACGATGGCGACGAAAGCATGGATGCACTGGCGTGGCGTGCCGTCACCCGCGGCATCCAGGACTACTGCCGCAAGAACGGCTTCAGGAAGGTGTGGCTGGGCCTGTCCGGTGGCATCGATTCGGCACTGGTACTGGCCATGGCGGTGGACGCGATGGGGGCGGAGAACGTCACCGCGGTGCGCCTGCCGTCGCGCTACACCGCCGGCCTGTCCAATGACCTGGCGGCCGAACAGTGCCAGGCACTGGGCGTGAAGCTGGAAGCGGTCTCGATCGAGCCGGCGTTCAAGGGCCTGATGGAATCGCTGGCGCCGATGTTCGAGGGCACCACGCCGGACGTGACCGAAGAGAACCTGCAGTCGCGCAGCCGTGGCGTGATCCTGATGGCGCTGGCCAACAAGTTCGGCGGCTTGCTGCTGACCACCGGCAACAAGAGCGAATACGCGGTGGGCTACGCCACCATCTACGGCGACATGTGCGGTGGCTATGCGCCGTTGAAGGACCTGTACAAGACCGAAGTGTTCGGCCTGTCGAAGTGGCGCAATACCGTGGGCGGTGCACCGGTGATCCCGCCGGCGGTGATCAGCCGCCCGCCGTCGGCCGAACTGCGCGAGAACCAGCTGGACCAGGACTCGCTGCCGGCCTACGACGTGCTGGACGGGATCCTGTACCGCTACATCGACCAGGAGCAGTCGCGCACGGAGATCGTTGCCGCCGGTTACGCCGCCGCCGTGGTCGACCGCGTGCTGCGCCTGGTGCGCATCAGCGAATGGAAGCGGCACCAGGCCGCGCCAGGGCCCAAGGTCTCGCGTCGCGCGTTCGGCCGCGAGCGTCGTTACCCGATCAGCAACGGCTACAAGGGCTGAGGTAGCGGTGGGGGGTAATGCCGGCCGCTGGCCGGCAACCCGTTGGCCCCTCTCCGGTGGGTGCGGACCTTGGTCCGCACGATCGTCGAAGATCATCCACGCATGTCGTGGATCTACCGTGCGGCGTCCAGCAGTTTTTCCAGGCCGGTGGCTTCGGCGGCTTCGTCGAAGCGGGCATCTGCCAGGCGTGCTTTTACGAAGGCCACCCCGTCAGCGGTGGCCGCATCCAGCGTGGCGCGGTGGTCGACCGGATACTGGCGGAAGGCCACGGGTTCGCCGCGCAGGGCCAAGCCGGCGGCATACAGCAGGGTGGTCAGATAGGGCACGTCCTGATCGCGCGTGCCGTGGGCCAGCATCAGCGGCTGGGCGAACCCGTGCCGTGGCACGCCCAGATAGTCGTGCAGCAGCGTCCAGATGCCCGGCACCGAGGTCAACGGCGCGCTGAACATCTCGCCGGTGCTGGCGCCCTCCAGCTGTGCCGCCAGATCGGTCAGGCAGTGCTGTCGGGCCAGGGCAATGCGTGCCCGCCCCTGCGGGCTCAGCACGCGGTCGATCTGCGGCGCCACCTGCAGCAGGCCATCAAGCAGATAGGCATGGTAGGCATTGAGTGCGCCGGGATTGGCGCTGCGGCTGTCGGGGCGCATCACCAGTGCGGTCATCTCCACGGCCGTGGGCGTGCCTGCGGTGAAGCTGCCCTTGTACTGCAGGCCGGGGCCGGAATAGGCGGCAGCCTGGTGGCCGGCGCTGAGCGCCGCGGCACCGCCCTGCGAGTAGCCCACCGAGACCCAGCGCGGTGACAGGCGGCTGCCCAGGAACCGATGGCTGGCCTTGACCATGTCGATGCTGTTGCGCGCGGCGGTGCGTACATGCAGGTAGGCGTGATCGCCGGGGCTGCCGAGGCCCTGATAGTCGGCCGCGACGACGGCGTAGCCCTGGGCGAGGAAGGCGTCCAGGAAGCGCCCATCGCGTTCGGCGTGGGTGGGGCCGGAACGGGAAGGGGCGCAGTGATCGGCAATGCCCTGGGTGCCATGCGCCCAGGCAACGACCGGCCAGCCGCCCGCTGGCGCCGTGCCTGCCGGCAGATAGAGCAGACCGGTGCCCTGCGCCAGCCGGTTGTGATGATCGGGCGTGCGGTAGCTGAGCAGGTACGCCTGGGATGCCTTCGAGGGCACCCAGGCGGCACGATAGGGCGCTGCGCTGAGCAGCTCGCCCGGCTCTGAGGCCTGGACTGCAGCGGGCAGGGCCAGCAGGGTGGCGGCGAGGGTGGCCAGCAGGGGCCGGGTGCGGGAAACGGTTGAGGTCTTCATTCGGACTCCAGGCAGGCGGGAATGGCCGTGCGCTGGAGTGTGGAGGGCCGTGCGGGTCCGGTTTGGGAACGGCATCGCAACGGCGGCCGATTCGTAGAATTCCTAATACCCCAAGTCCAGCGGGGCGCCCGCCATCCACGCATGGCGTGGATCTACCGGATAAAGAAAGGGCCCCTTGCGGGGCCCTCTGCTTTCTTATTTCTTTTCCAGTCGCGCGTTGCGCTGGCCGGTGCTGGCGGACTTCTCGCCGGCGAACGGGTTCAGCTTGCGGATCATCCACGGGTACTTCGGCCACTTGCCTTCCAGCCACGGGTGGTCCGGCTGGTTCAGCTGCAGGACGCGGCGGGCGTCGTCGGCCAGGGTCTTGTTGCCCAGGTGGGTGTAGGAATCGGCCAGGACGGCGACGGCGTCGTACTGGAACGCGCTCTGCGGATAGGTTTCCAGCAGGTAGTTGGCGCGGCCGGCGGCCGAGACCCAGGCGCCGCGGCGCATGTAGTACAGGGCGTTGTCCAGCTCGTGCTGGGCGAACACGTCACGCAGCTCCAGCATGCGCTGGCGCGCATCGGCGGCGTAGCGGCTGTTCGGGTAGCGGTCGACCACGATGTTGAAGTCCGAATACGCCTGGTGCGGCGTGGACAGGTCGCGGCGGCTGGCGTCCAGCGACCATACGCGGCGCAGGAAAACCGTACTGCGGTTGGAGTTGGCCAGGCCGCGCAGGTAGTACAGGTACGCGATGTTGCGGTGGGTCGGGTAGGTACGGATGAAGCGGTCGATGCTGGACACCGCATCGTCGTGCTTGCCGGCCTTGTACTGCGCGTAGGCGGTTTCGATCATCGCCTGTTCGGTATACGGGCCGTACGGATACTGGGCCACGAGGCGGCGGAAGCTGGTTTCAGCCCCGCTCCAGTTGCCACCCTGCATCAGCTTGTGGCTCTTCTCGTACAACTGTTCGACCGGCGTCCCTTCATCGGGGCGATCGCCCTTCTTGGCGCCACGGTGGCAGCCGGTGGCGGCGATGACCAGCACCAGCAGCAGGGCGGTGAGGCGGACGGGCGCGGAGAGCATGGAGGAGCGTCGGATCATGAGGTCGAGGCGGGACGCGGCTGGAATACGAAGGGTCGATGATAGCCTAGTGTCCTGTCCAGCGACTGAAACCGGCCGCCGGGACCCCAAAATTTCAAAGAATGCCCCTGCCATGTCTGAACAACCCTCTGAATCGGCCCGCCAGGCCATCGTCCCCGACACCGCTGCCGGCCGCCGTTTCGACGCCGTGGTGGCCGAACTGTTCCCCGAATACTCGCGGTCGCGCCTGACCGAGTGGATCAAGGCCGGTGAGGTCCTGCTGGACGGCGCCCAGGTGCGCCCGCGCGATCCGCTGCGCGGCGGCGAGGTGGTGACCCTCAACGTGGTGCTGGAAACCCAGACCGACGCCCAGCCGGAGGACATCCCGCTGGACGTGCTGTTCGAGGACGAGCACCTGCTGGTGATCAACAAGCCGGTCGGCCTGGTGGTGCATCCGGGGGCCGGCAACCACAGCGGCACCCTGGTCAACGCCCTGCTGTTCCGCGACCCGTCGGTGGCGGTGCTGCCGCGCGCGGGCATCGTGCACCGCCTGGACAAGGACACCAGTGGCGTGATGGTGGTGGCCAAGACCCTGGAAGCGCAGACCGCGCTGGTCGAGCAGCTGGCCGCACGCGACGTGCACCGCCAGTACCTGGCCATCGTGATGGGCGCGCTGGTGGCCGGCGGTACCGCCGATGCCCCGATCGACCGCCACCCGCGCGACCGCCTGAAGATGGCGGTGCGCGAGGACGGCAAGGAGGCGATCACCCATTACCGGCTGCGTGAGCGCTTCCGTGCGCACACCGCGCTGGAGTGCCGTCTGGAAACCGGGCGTACCCACCAGATCCGCGTGCACATGGCGCACGTTCGCCATCCGATCATCGGTGATCCGCTGTACGGCGGCGCGCTGAAGCTGCCCAAGGGCGCCAGCGATGAGCTGGTGGCCGCGCTGCGTGGCTTCAAGCGCCAGGCCCTGCATGCCGAGACCCTGGAGTTCACGCACCCGATCACCGGTGAGCCGGTGCGCAACACCGCGCCGGTGCCGGAGGACATGCTGCACCTGATGAAGGTGCTGCGCGAAGACAGCGAAGCCTTCGCCGCGCGCGAGCGGGACCGCTGGTAATGGACGCCGCGCTGCCGTTGCTGTGGGCCGATTGGCCGGCGCCTGCGGGCGTCCATGCGCTGACGACGCGCCGGCATGGCGCGGGCATCTCGCCGGCGCCGTTCGCGCAGTTCAACCTGGGCAACCGGCACGCGGCCGATGGTGATACCCCGGCCAACGTCGAGCACAACCGCCAGCTGCTGCAGCAGGGGCTGGCGTTGCCCTCCGCGCCGCACTGGCTGCGCCAGGTGCACAGCAGCACCGTGTTGCGCTTCAGCACGCCACCAGTGCCCGGCGCCAGCGAGCCGGTGGCCGATGCCGCAGTAACCTCGGTGCCCGGCGTGGTGCTGGCGATCCTGACCGCCGACTGCCTGCCGGTGGTGTTCGCCGCCGCTGATGGCAGTGAGGTGGGCGCGGCGCATGCCGGCTGGCGTGGCCTGGCCGACGGCATGCTGGAGGCCACCGTGGCGGCCATGCAGACGCCGCCCGGGCAGTTGCGAGCCTGGCTGGGACCGGCTGCCGGGCCGGCCGATTACGAGATCGGTGAAGAGGTCTACCACGCTTTCGTCGGCCATGATCCGGCCGCCGAGGCGGCGTTCGTGGCCACCCGCGCAGGCCACTGGAAGGTGGACCTGTTCGCGCTGGCGCGGCAGCGCCTGCAGGCCGCGGGCATGGACCCGGCGCAGGTATACGGCGGCACGGTGTCGACCATGGCCGATCCGGACCTGTACTCGCACCGGCGCGATCGTCGTACCGGACGCATGGCGACGCTGGCCTGGATCGCACCCTGAGTACGCCCCTGTTCGCACGGGTGCTGGGGCCGGCCTTCGCCACCCTGGCCGCCCCGGTGCAGGCGCTGCATGCCGCGCCGTTGCCCTGCCGTTATGCAGGGCAGGCGCGGATCGTGCGGGGACGGCACTGGCTGGTGCCGTTGCTGGCCGCAGTGGCACGTTTGCCGAACAACGGCGATGCGCTGCCGACCGAGGTAGCGTTCAGCGCCCACGGGCAGGGCGAGCAATGGGCGCGACGCTTCGGACGCTGGCCGATGGTGTCGCGGTTGTGGGAGCACGAAGGGCATCTGCACGAGCAGCTGGGTGCAGTGCGTTTCGCGTTCGACCTGCAGGCCCGCGATGGCGGCATCGACTGGACGGTGCGGCGGGTCTGGGCGTTGGGCCTGCTGCCGCTGCCAACACGCTGGTTCGGTGGCGTGCGCTGCCGTGAAGCGTGGCACGGCCAGCGCTACACTTTCCTGGTCGATGTGACATTGCCCTGGGCCGGAGCCCTGATCCGCTATGAAGGCTGGCTCGAACCGCAGTGAGGTTGCCACCGAGACCGGCCGCGCGGTGATCGTGTTCGATGGTGTGTGCGCGCTGTGCAACCAATGGGTGCGCTTCCTGCTGCGCTTCGATCGCGCGGGGCGTTACCGCTTCGCCGCGATGCAGGGCACGCAGGGCAGCGCGCTGTTGCGTGCGCACGGGCTGGATCCGCAGGACCCGGCGTCGTTCCTGTTGCTGGACGCACGGGGCGCGTGGACCGATACCGATGCGATCCTGCGCGTACTGGCGGGACTCGGCGGTGCCTGGCGTTTTAGCGGCGTGCTGCGCCTGCTGCCGCGCAGCTGGCGGGACGCGGCGTATCGCCTGCTGGCGCGTAACCGCTATCGCTGGTTCGGACGCCACGATGCGTGCCATCTGCCGGCGCCGGAACACCTCGCGCGGTTCCTGGATTGATCACCGGACGTCTGTAGAGCCGAGCCATGCTCGGCTGTTCCCGTCGAGGCTATGAAAAAGGCAGCCGGGCATGGCTCGGCTCTACAGGAGCAGGTGCTTCAAGCCTGCAGCGTCGGCAGGCTCAGTCGAGCAGCCGGTAATCGATACGGCGGTTCTGCGCGCGGCCGCTGTCGCTGCGGTTGTCGGCCACGGGATGTTCCTGACCGTAGCCCACGGCGACCAGCGTGTCAGGCTCCACCCCCAGCGCCTGCAGCCCCTGCGACACCGCTTCGGCACGTTGCTGGCTGAGATGCAGATTGGCTTCGGCCTGGCCGCGGCTGTCGGTGTGCGCACCGATTTCCACGCGCGTGCCTGCTGGCGTGTCACGCAGCGCGTTGGCGGCAGCTTCCAGCGTCTGCCGCGAGTCACCGGTCAATTCGGAGGAGCCGGCGTGGAATTTCAGCGTGGTCTGGTTCAACGCAGCTACCCGCTGTGCAGGGGCAGCGTCAGGTGACAGCTGCGCCAGCGCGGCCAGGCCCGGGCCCCACAGCCCGCGCATCTCCAGCGACGGGAAGTCCTGGCGCAACCGCCGCGAGATGGCCAGCCGCTCGGGCTCCTGCATGGAACGGGTATCGATCCGCAACCGGGTGCCTTCAAACACAAGGTGCAGGCCGTCGCCCCGCAGGAGGGGAAGATCCACGATCAGGCGATCCAGCCAGCGCGGCGCCTGGGTGTGCGGGTCCAGTGCGATGCCACCCTCCAGGTTGCGCGCGCCGTGCACGGCGGAAAGCGCATTCCAGACGCGGCGACGGTCGCTCTCGCTGGGCAGGCGCCCGTGTACCTGTACCTGCGTGCCGCGCTGAAGGAGGGACAGGTGCGCTTCATGCTGCGCGGGCGTGTCCTGCACCGTCCACAGCGGTGTGCGCGCTTTCAGCAACAACCATGTGGTGAGGCCCAGCACCGCAACCACAGCCACGGTCCAGAGCAGGCCGCGCAGGGCCATGCCGTACATCGCACGCGAGGGCACCAGACTGCGCATGCGCCTGGGCGCGGCGTTCCTGCGTGCTGGAACGGCGGCAGCGGCCACTTCATCGGCGCTGTGCGGGGCGGACATCAGGGTGACGACGCCGGGCAGCAGGTTGCAGATCACCACACGGAACGGCCCGGGTGACATGCCGCTGCGGTGGGCGATCATGGCCAGCGTGTGCGCCCCGAGGGCGCGCTCCATTTCGCTGGCAACGATGGGCAGGCGCAGGCTGGCCGGGTGCCGCCAGGAGTGGAAGCGGGCGGCCAGGCCGGCCTGTTCGAAGCGCTGCTGCACGCCGTCCAGACCGTGGGGATGCGAGGCCACCCAGGCGGTGATCACCTCGATCACCCAACGGGTGCGATGGCCCAGTTCAAGGCGTGTTGCTGCATCTTCGATGAAACGGTCGTAAGCGGACATGCGGTGACTCCCCAGGTGTGATGTGCGCGACGCCTCGCAAACGCGGTGGCGATGGCGTGCGGTCGTTCTGGGGGCGTCACTTTGGGGAGCGGGTGTCAATGCGGAATGAAAACCGGTGCGCGCTGCAGCTTTCGTTTTTGCGGACGCATGAGCGGCAGGCGTGATGAAACCGGAAAAAACCCCTATGCGAAGCTGGCTTTACATGAGGATCGGCATTCCGCGCGGCCGTGGGCCGGTCGCGTTGCCGGTGCGGTGATTTGGTTTCATTCGCATCCACTTTAGTGCTGAAAGCGACAATTTGCGGGCCGTGCTGGCACGCCGATGACGTGTCGAACCGGCCCGCAGCGAAGGTGGTCGCTCAGCCTTCCAAAACGTCCAGATAGCTGCGCCGCCAATGGTTGATGTCGTAGGTACGCAGGTGCTCCATCATCGCGTGCCAGCGTTCCTTGCGCCTGCGCAGCGACATCGTCGCGGCCGTGGCGATGGCGTCGGCCACGCCGTCCAGATCATGCGGGTTCACCAGCAGCGCCTGCTTCAGTTCGTCGGCGGCCCCGGCCAGCAGCGACAACACCAGTACGCCGGGATCGTCCGGGTCCTGCGAGGCCACGTACTCCTTGGCCACCAGGTTCATGCCATCACGCAGCGGGGTCACCAGTCCCACTGCCGCCGCCCGGTAGAAGCCGGTAAGCGTGGCGTGGGTGAAGTTCTGGTTGACGTAGCGCAGCGGTGTCCAGTCCGGTTCGGCGTGGCCACCGTTGATGTGGCCGGCGATCTGTTCCAGCTGGCTGCGCAGTTGACGGTACTCGGTGACATCACCGCGCGAGACCGGAGCGATCTGCAGGTACGTCAGCGAACCCCGCTGGTCGGGATGGCGCTCCAGATAGCGCTCGAAGCCAAGGAAGCGCTCGGGCAGGCCCTTGGAATAGTCCAGGCGATCCACGCCGATGGCCAGTTGGCGGTCGCGCAGGCTGGCGCGCAGATTCTTCACTGCGGCCTTGGTCGCGGCGGTACTGGCCTGCCGCGCGATCAGCTCGGTGTCGATACCGATCGGGAACGCGGCCGCGCGGAAGCGGCGTCCACCTGGCGCTTCCAGTTCGCCATTGTCGAGTACGCGGCCGCCACCGAACAGGCGCAGGTAGGTCTGGAAGCGATCGGCGTCGCGCTGGGTCTGGAAACCGACCAGGTCATAGGCATACAGCGCGGAGAACAGGCGCAGGTGGTCGGGCATGGCCTGCAGCAGGTCGGCCGAGGGCATCGGGATGTGCAGGAAGAAGCCGATGCGGCAGCCGATGCCGCGCTCACGCAGCAGTGCGCCGAGCGGGATCAGGTGGTAGTCGTGGATCCAGACGATATCGTCTTCGCGCAGCAGCGGCGCGAGCTTGTCGGCGAACAGCGCATTGACCTTGTGGTAGGTCTCGCGGGTACCACGGTCGTAGTCGACCAGGTCCAGGCGGAAGTGCAGCAGCGGCCACAATGTGCGGTTGGCGAAGCCGTTGTAATAGCCATCCACCTCGCGCTTGCTCAGGTCCAGCGTGACGAATTCGATGTCGCCGTCCTTCTGCGTGTGCAGCGTGCCGCTGCCATCGCGCACGCTCTTGCCGCTCCAGCCGAACCACATGCCGCCGCGTTCCTTCAGCGCGGCGAGCAGGCCGACGGCCAGGCCACCGGCGCGATTCTCGCCGGGCACCGCCACCCGGTTTGAAACCACTACAAGACGACTCACGATGCCTCCTGCCAGGACCGCGACAGGCGCATCGCGGCGGTGATCAGGCCGACGTGCGAATAGGTCTGCGGGAAATTGCCCCAGGCCTCGCCGCTGTCGAAGGCCAGATCCTCCGACAGCAGGCCCAGGTGGTTGCGCTGCTTCAGCAGCAGCTCGAACATCCCGCGTGCTTCGTCCATGCGCCCGATCGCCGCCAGCGCATCGATGTACCAGAAGGTGCAGATGGTGAAGCTGGTTTCCGGCTCACCGAAGTCATCCGGTGCGACATAGCGGTACAGCGAATTGCCATGCTTGAGGTCGCGGCCGATGGCCTCCACGGTGGCGATGAAGCGGGCGTCCATCGCATCGATGAAGCCGATGTCGGCCAGCAGCAGCAACGAGGCATCCAGTCGGTGGCCACCGAAGGTGTCGGTGAAGTGGCCCAGCTCGTCACTCCAGGCTTCAGCCATGATGCGTGCGTGGATGGTGTCGGCGCGCTCGCGCCAATAGTGCGCCCGGTCGTCGCGCTTCAGGCGTACGGCGATCTTGCACAGGCGGTCGCAGGCCGCCCAGCACATCGCACTGGTGTAGGTGTGCACCTCGGTACGCCCGCGGAACTCCCACAGACCGGCATCGGGTACGTCGTGCAGGGCGAATGCCTGTTCGCCCAAGGGTTCCAGGCGGGCAAAGGTGTGCGCATCCCCCGGGTCCTGCAGGCGACGGTCGAAGAACAGCTGCGTGGAGGCCAGCACCACGCTGCCGTAGACATCGTGCTGGCGCTGCACCCAGGCCAGGTTGCCGCGACGCACCGGGCCCATCCCGCGATAGCCGGACAGGCTGGGGACTTCGTTCTCGTCCAGCTTGGCCTCGAAGCCGATGCCATACAGCGGCTGCAGCGTGCCATCGGTGGTGGCCAGGTTGAAGATGTAGCCGAGGAACTGTTCCATCGTGCGCGTGGCGCCAAGACGGTTCAGCGCACGCACCACGAAGGCGGCATCGCGCAGCCAGCAGTAGCGGTAGTCCCAGTTGCGCACGCTGCCGGGCGCTTCCGGAATGGAGGTGGTCATCGCCGCGATGATCGCGCCGCTGTCCTCGTACTGGCACAGCTTCAACGTGATTGCACTGCGGATGACCGCGTCCTGCCATTCCAGCGGAATGGACAGGTAGCGCACCCACTCACGCCAGTAATCACGGGTGCGCTGGAAGGCTTCCTGCACATAGCCGCTGATGGAGCGGTTGAGCGATTCGTCCACGCCGAGGATCAGGTGGATCGGATGGTTGAGCACAAACGGCAGGCCATCACGCACGAACCGTACCGGCACGTCGGTGGTCAGCCGCAGCACGTGCTCGGGCAGGATCCAGCGCACGTGGTTGCTGCCCCAGGTGGACTCGGGCACGCGCGCGCCCCAGTCGGCCAGCGGGCGCGCACGCACGGTGATGCGTGGGCTGCCGGCCAGTGGGCGGACCTGGCGGATCAGGCTGACCGGGCGGTAGAAGCGGTCGTTCTGGCGCCAGCGCGGGGCGAAATCGAGGATTTCCAGTGCGCCGCCATGCGTGTCACGCAGCACGGTGCGCAGGATCGCGGTGTTGGTGAGGTATTCCTGCTCGCTGTCGGCGAAGTCCTCCAGCTCGATGGCGAAGTCGCCGCCGGTCTGCTGGTTGGGACCGAGCAGGGCGCAGAAGGTGGGGTCGCCGTCGAAGGTGGGCAGGCAGCTCCAGACAACGCGGGCATGTTTGTCGACCAGGGCGCCGAAGCTGCCGTTGCCGACCACGCCCAGATCAAGATCGGGTTGGGTCATCACGCGGTACATCTCGGTTGCGGCCGTGGGGGGGGCCGGGTCAATAGGCATTCTCACGCAGCCAGGCGTGCACGCTGCGTATGTCGGGCAGTGCGAACACCGCCGCGCTGGGTTCACGCTCGCCCACCAGCACGCTCCAGCCATGCTGGCCGTTGGCGGCATCGAAGCCGAATTCATCGGTGAGGTCATCGCCCATGAACACGGGCAGGCGACCGCGGAACGGCAGGTACTGCATCATCCTCCGCACTGCCCGGCCCTTGTCGGTGCCTACGGGCACGAACTCGACCACGTGGTCACCGGGCTGCAGGCGATAGCTGGTGCGGCCGCGCACGTGCCGGTCGGCGAATGCGCGGACATCACTGGCGGCGTGCGGCGCACCGCGCCAATGCAGGGCCAGGCCCACGCCCTTGTCCTCGACCAGCACGCCGGGATGCCCATGGGCGAAGCGCATGGCCTGCTGGTGCAGTGCGTGGAGCCATTCGGCGGTGTCGTCGTCATGCTCGTCGCGCAGGACGCGACCATCCTGGCCACGCAGTTCGTGGCCGTGAAGGCCGGCGGCAGGCAGTTGCAGCGGGGCGAACAGCGTGTCCAGCTGCTCAAGCGGGCGACCACTGACCAGTGCCACGGCACCTTCCAGGCGGTCGCTGATGCGGCCGATGGCTTCACGCACATCCGGCAGCAGCTGCACGGCATCCGGGCGCGCAGCGAATTCGATCAGGGTGCCATCGACATCGAGGAACAACGCACAGGCGTCATCCAGCAATGGCGGTGGCGGACGCAGGGGGAGCGGTTCAGCCATGCCCCCACCTTGCCAGCGTGGGCGTGTAGGGCAGGTCGAGGCAGGGCGACAGTTCGTGGTGGGTGCCGACCGCTGGTCGGGACGGAAGACGATGGGGAAACCACGACGGGGTAGAGTCGACTGTTAGTCGACTATCGCGCGCAGCGCGGGACTTTTGCGATCTGCGTGAAGAGCAGTCGACTAACAGTCGACTCTACCCCGTCGGCTCTACCCCGTCGGCTCTACCGGGTCGATTCTGCGAATCAGAACGTATAGCGGACGCGGCCGTAGTAGTACGCGCCGTTGCTGCCGATCGGCGACAGCACGTCATACGGCAGGTTGCCGAAGTAGTGAATGTCGCTGTTGGATCGATCCGGGTAGTTGTCGGTCAGGTTCTGGCCACCGATGGCCACGCTCCAGCGCGGAGTGATGCGGTACTCGACCTCCGCATCCAGCTGCCATTCGGCCTGGTAGGTCTGGCGCGGAATGTAGCCGTCACCGAAGTTGAACACGCGGGTGGCGCTGCCATAGCGGTTCACACGGGTGCTCAGCGACCAATGGTCGTTGCTCCAGGCCGCCGAGAAACTGCCGCGGGTACGCGGCGTGGCATCGGTCAGCGTGTTGGTCTCCTCGATGCCGAACAGCACGTAGTCCGGATTCAGTGCACGCAGCTGGGCCGGCGTGGCGAGCACGTTCTTCAGCGTGGTCTTCGTGTACGCATAGGTGCCGGCCAGCAGCAGCTGGCCATCGCCCAGCGACTGGCGCCAGTTGCTCACCAGCTCGGCGCCGCGGGTGCGGGTGTCGGCGGCGTTGACGAAGAAGCTGGCGCTCTGCAGGCCGGTGACGCCGTAGTTGGCTGCCACATAGTCGGTCAGCGCATCACCGGTGATGCTCTCGGACAGCGCAATGCGATCGTCGATGTCGATCTGGAAGAAGTCCAGCGACAGGTCGAAGTGCTCGCCGATGCGGCTGGTGAAGCCCAGCGAGGTGTTGAGCGATTTTTCCGGCTTCAGGTTCTGCGCACCCAGGCCGCGCGCGATCGGATTGTTGACCGACAACAGGCGTCCCTGCACCAGCTGACCGCCAGCGTTGTAGCCGGTGGAGGTGGACTCGTAGCCGATCTGTGCCAGCGACGGCGCACGGAAGTTGTTGGAGATGGCGCCACGCAACGCGAACGCCGGGGTGAATTCGTAGCGCAGGCCGAGCTTGCCGGTCAGTTCACCGCCGAAATCATCGTTGTGCTCGTAGC
Source organism: Stenotrophomonas maltophilia group sp. Smal32 (assembly GCF_030237085.1). Lineage (NCBI taxonomy): Bacteria > Pseudomonadati > Pseudomonadota > Gammaproteobacteria > Lysobacterales > Lysobacteraceae > Stenotrophomonas > Stenotrophomonas maltophilia group sp. Smal32. The sequence continues at coordinate 1,677 of NZ_JASJSI010000017.1, read as the reverse complement.
GCGCGGCCAAATCGGTGGAGAACTTCTCGCCGAACTGGCTGGACAGGCTGGCATAGGCACTGGCCACATCGCGCGACAGACGCGCCGCATCCTGCGGGGTCAGGCCGCCGCCGGCCTGCGAGCCGGTCGGGCGGTCGGTGAACGGGCCGGCCGCATAGCTGGCGGGGTCACCGGGGCGGGTCTGGTAGCGCTCGTGGCGTGCTTCCACACCCAGGCCCAGGGTGTGGCTGATGCTCTCGCTCTGGGTGAACACGCGGCTCAGGTCGAGGTTGCCCACGGTCTGCGCGTACTCGTAATCGGCAGTCTTGAAACGGGTCGGGCTGGTCGGGCCCAGCGAGGCATTGAGCGAATCGCGCAGGCGGTAGGTGAAGTCGTTCTGGCCGTAATCCAGGCTGCCGTCGTAGCTCCACTCGCCCCACTGGCCGCGCACGCCGGCCACGGCCTGCACGTCGCGGTTCTCGCCTTCGGAGATCGGCCGGTAACCGTTCGGATAGACCTGCTTCCAGTTGGCATCGCCGTCGGGGTAGCGGAAGTAGTTCGCGCCCTCGGTGTCACGCTGGTTGAAGGTGCCGAACGCGTAGAACGTCGAGGTCTGGCCGACCGGGATCTCGGTGTTCAGCCACAGGTTGATGTCCTTGCTCTTGCCATCGCCCAGCACGTAGTTGCGCTTGCCCTGCAGCACCAGGTTGCCTGGAGTCTGGTCCCACGGCGGAATCTGGTCGAAGCCGGCGCGGTTGGTGCCGTTGCGGTGCTTGTATTCCAGGCCGACGCGCAGGAAGCCGCCATCCTCGCCCAGCGAGGTGCCGACCTTGGCGCTGATGTTGCCGGTCTGGCCGTCGGTGAGGGTGCGCCCGATCGGCTTGAGGTCAGTGTGGTTGGCGCCGTAGCTGGCTTCGATCTCGCCACCGTCGCCGCCGTTGTCGAGGATCACGTTGATGACGCCGGCGACCGCGTCAGAGCCGTACAGCGCTCCAGCACCATCGCGCAGCACTTCGATGCGCTTGATCGCGCTGACCGGGATCGAATTGAAGTCGACCGGGGTGGTGCCCTTGCCGATCTTGCTGTCGGTGTTGACCAGCGCGGTGTGATGGCGGCGCTTGCCATTGATCAGCACCAGCACCTGGTCCGGCGACAGGCCACGCAGCTGCGCGGCGCGTACATGGTCGGCACCGCCGGAGTTGGACTGGCGCGGGAAGTTGAACGACGGCAGCAGCGCCTGCAGTGCGCTGCCCAGCTCACCGTTGACCACGCCGGCCTTGCGGATGTCCTCGGCGGTGAGCACGTCCACTGGCGAGGTGGATTCAAGCACGGTGCGGTCGGCGGCGCGGGTGCCGGTGACGATCACCGTGTCCAGGTTGGTGGCGTCCTGGGCCAGGGCCGGGACGGCGGCGGAGGAAAGCGCGAGGGCGATGGCGAGGCCGAGCGGCGACGCGGGCAGGCGGGCGGACATGGGGGCTCCAGCAACAACGACGACGGGGAAGGGGGAGATAGACTCACTTACATCCATCCGGATGAAGCGATATATCATCTTCGCGTGATGGCCGGTGCAGATGCAAGCCCCTGCCGGTCCGGCATGAGCTGATGCCCTGCTGGCATCAGCACGCCGGGCCGGTGGCGCTGTACGCTGCCGGCTCGCCCTGTCCCCCTTCCCCGGAGCTGTACCGATGAAACACCTTG
>NZ_JASJSI010000179.1:0-5123 GCF_030237085.1 Stenotrophomonas maltophilia group sp. Smal32 | reverse complement strand
GGTTTTTCCATAACCGTGGGTTTAAATACCAGGCTGTACCGGTACGACCGGACGGTTATCTTGGTGACGCTGGCGGTGCAGCTGGTGGATGTGCGTGAGACCCCTGTGTTGAGCGCAGCCCACGGTGGGCTGTGTTGCGCGGGAGCCGAGCGTGGGCTCGGCTCTACAGCGCAATCTGCCTTACGGCTTCACATCCACCCACACCAGGTGGTGGTCGCTGCCGTCGGCGATCTTCGCCTCCGGGCTTTCATTGGCCGGCCAGAAGATGCCGCTGCCCACATACTCGAAACCGGTCGAGGGCAGCACGTAATCCAGGCGCATGGTGCCGGACTTCGGGCCGAAATCGCCGGTGGCGTGGAACGGCGCGCCCTTGCGCTCGATGCCCTTGGCCGCATAAGCCAGGCTGGTCTGCTCGCCGCCGACGCTGCGCGGGGTGGGGTAGCGCAGCACGCGGGCGTTCTCGATCAGCTCGACGATCGCCTCATGGCGGCCATCGCCATCGACCGGGTCGTTGTTGAGGTCGCCGAGGATCACGAAGCGCGCGTCCTGCGCCAGGCCACCGCATTGGCCCTTGTCGTCGCACAGCCACGGCTTGTCACCGCTGGACAGGTACTCCTGCCACAGGCGCAGTTCGTCGTGGTTGCGCGCAGCGTTGCGCTTTTCCGGGCCATCGAACACCGGCGGGGTCGGGTGTGATACCAGCGCATGCACCACGCCGGCCGGGGTCTTCACCGGCACGTCCCAATGCGACTTCGAGGACAGGCGGAGCTGCGACCACACGTGGTCGTTGTAGAAGCTCTGGCCGGTACGTGGATCGACCGGGCGGATTGCGCCGGGCATCGCGCTCCACTTCAGCAGCTGGAAGCTGCGCACCTTGGCTTCATCGATCGGGTAGCGCGACAGCACCAGCATGCCGTACTGGCCCGGGTGCAGGCCGTATCCCCAGGCGTCATTGCCGCGGCTGCGGCCTTCGCCGCCGACCACGCCGTTGTTGTCCAGGTCCAGGCCGCTCGGCACGCCGGTGTTGACCGGGGCCAGGTAGCGGTAGGCGAAGTGCAGTGGCTTGCCGCCGCCGGGCTGGGCCACTTCCAGGTAGCGTTTCTGGAACAGCTCGGCGGCGCGGTGGGCGTCGTCGAAATCGAACTCGTTCAGCAGCACCAGGTCCGGGCGCACCTGCTGCAGTACCGCGGCGATCTTGCGCGCGTGTTCGCTGTCGCCTTCCAGCTCCTTGATCAGGCCGCCGGCGTCGTCGGAGTACAGCGAAGTGTTGTAGGTGGCCAGGCGCAGCGCAGTGGACGGCTTTTCGGTCATCGCGGGGGACGTGGCGAAGGCGGGGGCGGTGGCGCCGCAGAGCAGGGCCAGGGCGAAGATCAGGGGTTTGGCGTTCATCCCCCTATTCTGCACCCGGCCCGGTGTCAGCGGTTTGTCAGCGCCCGTCCAGTTCGTTGTCGAAATCGTGCCAGCGGCGGCCGTCGTACGCCTCCAGCGGATGGAAGCGGCGCTTGTAGTCCATCTTCTGGTGGCCGCGGATCCAGTAGCCCAGGTACACGTGCGGCAGCCCCTCGCGGCGGGCCCACTCGATCTGCTGCAGGATCGCGAAGGTGCCCAGCCCGCGCGCGGCGTGGTCCGGGTCGAAGAAGGTATAGACTGCCGACAGGCCATGCTCGGTGACGTCGGTCACTGCCACCCCCAGCAGCTGGCTGGGCTGGCCGTCGCGGCCGGGCAGGCGCATCTCCATGAAGCGGGTGTGTGACCAGCTGCCGATCAGGAACTGCTCGAACTCGTGCGGCCCGTGGTCGTCCATGCCGCCATTGGCGTGGCGGTGGGTGAGGTAGCGGTGGTACAGCGCGAACAGATCGTCACGGGCGGTGGCGGCGGTGATCCGCACCTCCAGGTCGTCATTGCGGGCGGCACAGCGGCGCTGGCTGCGGTCCGGGGCGAAGCGGGCCACCGGGATGCGCACCGCCACGCAGGCCTGGCAATGCGCACAATGCGGCCGGTAGACCAGGTCGCCGCTGCGGCGGAAGCCCCAGCTCAGTGCCAGCGGATACAGCCCGCCCAGGCGGCGATCGTGCGGGTCCAGCACCAGGTCGCGCGCCACCCGGTCCGACCAGTACCCGCAGGGGTGCTCGCTGGTCTGGAAAAGCCGCAGTTCGTCGTCTCTGTCGCCGTGTATCGCCATGGGCACAGCATAGCCCCAGCCCGTCGCAGTGGCGGCGACTGTCCGCCGGATGAATGGAACCGGCCGCGGCGTCAACCGATGTCGCGCCCGGGCGTTGTTGTCTCCCGAGGGTGAAGTGATCACCCCCGACGCAATTCCCATTCCCAGGAGTGACCCCATGATCCGTACCCCCCTGTTGCTGGCCCTGCTGCTTGCCACCTCCGCTTCCGGCATCGCGCTGGCGGCCGATACCCCGGCCGCGCCGGCACAGCGCCTGGCCAAGCTGGACACCAACGGCGACGGCGTCATCGATCGCAGCGAGGCCGCTGTCAACCCGCGTCTGGCCGCGAAGTTCGACCAGCTGGACAAGAACAAGGATGGCAAGCTTTCGCGCGATGAACTGCCGCGCTGGCAGCATGGTCGCCGTGGCCACGGCGGCGAGCGCTGGGCCAAGCTGGACGTCAACAAGGACGGGCGCATCAGCCGCGAGGAAGCCAAGGCCGATCCGCGCCTGACCGCGCGCTTCGACCAGCTCGACCTCAACAAGGACGGCTACCTCGACAAGGCCGACCGCGAGCTGCGCATGAAGCAGCGCCGTGATGCCTGGTTCGCTGCCGCCGACACCAACAAGGACGGCCAGTTGAGCAAGGCCGAGTTCGACGCAGCCAAGGGCCCGATGCACGGCGGCCCGCGTCATGGCGGTCCGCGCGATGGCAGCGTGCCGAAGCCGCAGCCGCAGCGCTGAGTTTCAACGCGATGATCCACGACAACGCCGGCGCACTGCCGGCGTTGTTCGTTACAGGTTTCCGCTGCGCATCAGCGAATACACCACCAGGGCGATCACGAACACGTTCGCGCCGATGATGCCGGTGCGGCCATACAGGGATTCGAATTTCCAGTTGGTTCCACTGCGGCCGCGCCTCGCTGAATCACGTGCGATCATCGGTGCCATCAGGCGCTGCAGCGGCACCAGGCACTGGTAGTTGACCACGGCCAGACCCAGTGCCAACAGCAGCAACTGGCTCCACATCGGCACCTGCAACAACGTCGCCACCAGCATTACCAGGCACCAGGCCAGGCCGGTGCCGGTGTTGATACGCACAAAGCGTCGCACCTGCGTACGTTCGTCTTCGGTCCCGGTGTACGACATCAGGAAGCGCGCACCGAGGTAGCTGCCGATCGCACCGCCGATGACGGCACCGGCGATCGCCCCCCAGTTTTCGGCCGGGATCACGTGCAGCTGGCCCAGCGTAGCGGTCAGCGTGCCCATTGCGGTCCCGCCGGCAGCGCTGGCGCCGCCCAGGCCGAGCTTGCTGCCACCGATGCCGACACCAGTGCTGAGCAGGATCGCAGCACTGGCCGTACCCGGCGCTGCGACCAGCACCATCGACACCACGGCGGTGGCGAACGCGGCGCTCGGTGCACTGCTGCGGGCGAACTCGCCGAAGCGCTGCAACAGGCCGTCACGCACCAGGGCGCGGGCGCGTGACAGGCGCTTGCGCACCGCCGCGTCGCTGAGCCCGAGCAGGTCGGCCACCTGCTGCGAGCGCTGGCCCTCGCGGTAGTACAGCAGCAGTACTTCGCGGCTGTCGGCGGGCAGGGCGGAGATGATGTCCTCGGCGGCGATCTCTTCTTCCACACGCTGCAACCGGTCGGCTGTGCTCGGCGACGGATCGGCGGCCATCCCCAGCGCCACTTCGGCCGCCTCGCCGGAGAGGGGCCGGCCACGTTGCGCACGCAACCAGTCACGGGCCAGGTTGCGGGTGATCTGCCGCAGCCACGGCAGGAAGCTGGTCGAGCTGCGCAGCTGGTGCAGCTGCTGCCAGCCCTTCACGAAGGCTTCCTGAGCAATGTCCTCGCTGGCCTGGCGGTCGCGGGTGATGGCCAGCGCGATGGCAGTGACCGTGTTCTGGCAGGCCAGAACGATTCGGCCATAGGCGTGCTGGCAACCGCTGGCGGCGGCCGGCAGTTCGCGTTCCAGGGTCTGGTCGATCGATGCGGCGAACGTCGTCATGGCGGCGGCACTCCTGCTGGGATTGTGTCCCAAGACGGAGCTGCGCGCCCAATGTGACCGCAGATGCTGATGCATCTGCGGTCCGCGCATTCCACTTCATCGCCGCGCCGTTGGCGCACCCCCTTGAACAACAAGGGGGCTCCAATCCTGACGGGTTACGGTGAAATCGCCGCCCCGCTGCCAGGTCGCTGTGCTCGCCGGGCATGGCCCGGCGCTACCGCCCCTTACTTGGACGGCTGGATGCGGACCCGCACTTCTTCCTCTTCCGGCGCGGCCTCCGGGGCCGGTTGCGCCTGCTGAGGCTGGGCCTGCGGGGCAGGGGCCGGTGCCGCAGGCGCCGGGGCGCCGCGGTGGCGCAGGCCGATCACCAGTGCCACGCCGGCGATCACCACCAGCAGCGCGATGCGGATGCGCCAGGCCCAGCTGCGGCCGCCGCTGCCCGCTTCAGGCGCGTCGCGGAAGGCGAACTCGGCCGTGGGGTGGTCGCGGCGGGTGGTGTCGAGCAGGCGCGCCTCGCGCAGGATTTCGCGCGCGCGCGGCTGATCGTCGGCGCGCACGATCCACACCGCCGGATAGGCATTGGCGTTGCCGAGGTCGGTATAGCTGAACTGGCCGCGGCGGCGGGTCTTGTACGAGCGCCCGTTGGTCACCTTGACCTCGATGCCGTGCTCGCGCAGGAGCTCGGCCACGCCCTCGACGGTTTCCACGCGCTGGCTGCTGAAGATCTGGCGCATGGGTTTACTCCTTGGCCGGCACGGCGGCGGCCGCAGCCTGGTCGGGAACGACGCGGATCAGGCCTTCCTGCGCGGTGCTGGCCACCAGCACGCCGTTGCGGGTGAAAAACTGGCCGCGGGCCAGGCCGCGCGAATCCTGCGCGCTGGGGCTGTCCAGCGAGTACAGCAGCCAGTCGTCGGCGCGGAACGGGCGATGGAACCAGATGGCGTGGTC
>NZ_JASJSI010000178.1:0-5130 GCF_030237085.1 Stenotrophomonas maltophilia group sp. Smal32 | reverse complement strand
GAGGGGGGCTCTGCCCCAGCCGGATCCACGGTAGTGCCGGCCGCTGGCCGGCAACCGACCACGCCGGAGACCCAGCGATGAGCCGCCTGCGCGACAACCCGTGGGTGCTGCCGGCCAGCGTGGTGGTGGCCCTGCTGCTGGGCCTGCTGCCGCTGCCGGCGCTGCTGCAGCCGCTGCGCCCGTATTGGCTGGCGCTGGTGCTGGCGTACTGGGTGATCGAGACGCCCGAGCGCGTCGGCCTGGGCATCGCCTTCGCCAGCGGCGTGGTGGCCGACCTGCTGTACGGCGGCGTGCTCGGTGAACAGGCACTGCGGCTGGTGATGCTGGCCTTCATCCTGCAGCGTTTCCGCGCCCGCATCCGCTTCTTCCCGATGTCGCAGCAGATGCTGGCCATCGGTGGCCTGCTGTTCAACGATCGCATCGTCAGCGCGCTGGTCCACATCCTGGTGGGCGAGCCGACCCTGCCGTGGTCGTACTGGTGGGCCCCGCTGCTGGGCATGGGCCTGTGGCCGCTGGTGTTCGTGCTGCTGGACGCGGTGCGCTTCGGCAAGCGCGGGCGCTGAGCCATGATCCCGCGCCGCCAGGTCAAGAATCCGCACGCCGAAGCCGAACAGTTCCGCCGCCGTGCGGCGCTGGGTTTCCTGGGCGTGCTGGTGTGCCTGCTGGGCCTGGGGGGCTGGTACTTCAAGCTGCAGGTGTTGGACCACGACGTCTACGCCACGCGCTCTGAGGCCAACCGCATCAAGCCGCGGCCGGTAGTGCCCGGGCGCGGCATGATCTACGACCGCAACGGTCGCCTGCTGGCCGAGAACGTGCCAGCGTTCCGCCTGGACGTGACCCCGGACAAGGTCAAGGACATGGACGCCACCCTGCAAGGGTTGGCGAAGATCATCAACATCAGCCCGGAAGAGCTGGAAGCGTTCAACAAGTCGCGCAAGGCGCGCCGCAAGTTCCTGCCGGTCACGCTGAAGCTGCGCATGAGCGACGAGGAGATGGCGCGCTTCGCCGTCGACCGCTGGCGCTTCCCCGGCGTCGAGCTGGAGCCTTACCTGACCCGGCGCTACCCGTACGGCGACCTGTTCGCGCACATCATCGGCTACGTCGGCCGTGTCGACGACAAGGATCTGGAGATCCTCGGCGAGGGCAATGCCGCGCTGACCCACATCGGCAAGTCCGGCCTGGAGCGCTATTACGAGCAGCAGCTGCGCGGCAAGGTCGGCTACGAGCAGGTCGAGACCAACGTGCAGGGCCGTGCGATCCGCACCATCGGCCGGGTGGCCGCGCAGTCCGGCGCCGACCTTCGGCTGTCGATCGACGCCGACCTGCAGCGCGCCATGGTGGCCGCGTTCGGTGACCAGGAAGGCTCGGCGGTGGCGATGGACCCGCGTACCGGCGAGGTGCTGGCGATGGTCAGCCTGCCGTCCTACGACCCCAACCTGTTCGTCAACGGCATTTCCCATGCCGACTTCAAGGCGCTGAACGAGAACCCGTCGCGGCCGCAGTTCAACCGCCTGGTGCTCGGTGGCGTTGCCCCCGGTTCCACGCTGAAGCCGCTGATCGGCCTGGCCGGCCTGGACTCGGGCGTGCGCCGCCCGGAAGACAAGGTGCTGTCCACCGGCATGTTCTACCTGCCCGGCACCAGCCGTGGCTGGGGTGATGCGCATCGTGGCGGCCACGGCTGGACCGACCTGCGCAAGTCCATCGCCGAGTCGGTCAACACCTACTACTACAAGCTGGCGCTGGACCTGGGCATCGAGCGCTTCGACCATTACATGGAGTACTACGGCTTCGGCCAGCCGACCGGCATCGACCTCACCGGCGAGATCGGTGGCATCCTGCCGTCGCCGGCCTACAAGCGGAAGAGCCGCAAGGAAGCCTGGTACCCCGGTGATACGGTCAACATCAGCATCGGCCAGGGCGACTGGAAGGTCACCCCGCTGCAGCTGGCGCGCGGGGTCAGCGGCCTAGCCGACGGCCAGCTGCGCACCCCGCACCTGGTGATCCAGCAACGCGACGGTTTCGACAGCGACTGGACGGCGACGCCGCCCGGCGCGAGCAAGCCGGTCAGCCCCAACCCCAGCAACGTGCAGGCGGTGCGCGAGGGCATGATGGCGACCATGCGGCCCGGCGGCAGCGGCTGGCGCGTGGCGGTCGGTGCGCCGTACGTGATGGCTGGCAAGACTGGTACCGCGCAGGTCATCAGCCGCAAGGGCACCGCCGCGGTGAACCCGAAGAGCCTGCCGATGCACCTGCGCCACCGCGCGCTGTTCGTCGGCTTCGCGCCGGTCGAAAACCCGGTGATCGCGATCGCGGTGGCAGTGGAAGGTGGCGGTTACGGCGGTTCGGCCGCTGCGCCTATCGCACGCAAGGTGTTCGACGCCTACCTGCTGGGCAAGATGCCCGAAGGCATGCAGCCGCTGGACAGCGAGCGTGGCACCACCGCCATCGGCGCCACCGCGTTCGACAACGAAGACGCCGGCGCACGCAAGGCCGGTGATCTGGCGGCCGCGCAGCTGGGCGAACACCCGGTGCAGGTGGGGGCACCCACGCCCGAACCGGCCCCTGCGCCGCAGCCCGGTACGCCGGCCGCGGCTGCACTGCCAGCCACGCCACGCGCGACAGTTGCGGAGCCCGCACGATGAAAGTGTTCCTGCGCTGGGCCGGCGACATGCTGCGCCGCTTCTTCAGCACGCTGGACTGGGTGCTGTGCCTGGCCCTGGGCGCGCTGATGGTGATTGGCCTGGCCACGTTGAAGAGTGCCGGTGGCGACGGCCTGGTGATGGCCCAGGGCGCGCGTTTCGCGGTGGGCATGGCCGCGCTGTGGGGTATCTCGCGGGTGCCGATCCTGCGCATCCGCTCGGCCACGCCGATGATCTATGCGATCTCGATGATTCCGCTGCTGGCGGTATTCGTGCTCGGCACCGGCAAGTACGGCCGGCAGTGGCTGGACCTGAAGTTCTTCTACCTGCAGCCGGCCGAGCTGCTGAAGGTCAGCCTGCCGATGATGGTGGCCTGGTACCTGCACAAGATGCCGCTGCCGCCGCGCTTCAACACCGTGCTGGTGGCCTTGATCATCATCGGGGTGCCGACCGGCCTGGTGATGCTGCAGCCGGACTTCGGTACCGGCGTGCTGATCGCCGCCAGCGGCGTGTTCGTGCTGCTGCTGGCGGGCCTGCCGTGGTGGTGGGTCGGCCTGGGCGTGGGCGGCGTGGCCGCGGTTGCGCCGGTGGCCTGGTTCTGGCTGCTGCGGCCATACCAGAAGGACCGCATCATGATGTTCCTGGACCCGGAGATGGATGCACTGGGGGCCGGCTGGAACATCATCCAGTCGAAGATCGCGATTGGCTCCGGCGGCTTCGATGGCAAAGGCTGGGGCGAAGGCTCGCAGTCGCACCTGAACTTCATTCCCGAGCAGACCACTGACTTCGCGTTCTCGGTGCTGAGCGAGGAATTTGGCTGGATGGGTGTGGCCCTGGTGCTGACCCTGTACCTGGTGGTGATCGGGCGTTGCCTGTGGATCGCCAGCCAGTCGCGCGATTCGTATTCGCGCCTGCTGGCCGGTGCCACCGGCCTGGCGTTCTTCGTCTACGTACTGGTGAACGGCGGGATGATTTCCGGCTTGTTGCCGGTGGTGGGCGTGCCGATGCCGCTGATCAGCTACGGCGGCACTTCGGCCGTATCGCTGCTGGCCGGCTTCGGACTGGTGATGGCGGTGCGCAGCCACAACCCGGTGCACGGCGGCTACGGCTAGCCGCCGCGCTTCCTGCTCCTGCTCTTTGTAGAGCCGAGCCATGCTCGGCTGCCCTCCGTGCAATGCGCACGGGTCCCGAGCCGCGAATGACTCGGCGCTACATAAGCACGGATCGGCCATGACAGCTTCACGCAAGCACGCATTGCTACCGTGCCCGCGTGGAATGGAAACGACTGCTTGGCGGCTGCCGTGAGGCAGTGCGCACGATTGATCTGCCGTTGCTCGTCGCGCTGTTGATCCTGATGGCGGCTGGCCTGGCGGTGCTGCAAAGCGTGTCCGGCCCGGTGGCCGGGCAGGCGGCGCGTTTTGCCGGTGGCCTGGCCGCGATGTGGCTGCTGTCGCGCGTTTCGCTGCTGCGACTGCGCGCGTGGACCCCTGCGATCTACGCGCTGTCGATGCTGCCGCTGATGGCGGTGTATGTGATCGGTACCGGCAAGTACGGGCAACGCTGGCTCAATCTCGGCGTGTTCTACCTGCAGCCGTCCGAGCTGCTCAAGCTCAGCCTGCCGCTGATGATGGCCTGGTACCTGCACCGGCAGCCGTTGCCGCCCTCGCCACGCACGGTGCTGACGGCCGCAGTGTTGATCGGCGTACCCGCCGTGTTGATCCTGATGCAGCCCAACCTCGGTACCGCCACGCTGGTCACCGCCAGCGGCGTGTTCGCACTGCTGTTGGCCGGGTTGCACTGGGGCTGGGTGGCGACCGGTGCGACGGGTCTGGCGGTGGCTGCGCCGCTGGCCTGGTTCGGCCTGTTGCGGCAGTACCAGAAGGATCGCGTACTGACCTTCCTCGACCCTGCGGCGGATCCGCTCGGCACCGGTTGGAACATCCTGCAGTCGCGCATCGCGATCGGCTCCGGTGGTTGGGACGGCCGCGGCTGGGGGCAGGGCACGCAGGCCACGCTGGATTTCCTGCCCGAGTACACCACGGACTTTGCGTTCTCGGTGCTGGCCGAAGAGTTCGGCTGGATCGGCGTGGCCACCGTGTTCGCGCTGTACCTGTTCGTGGTCGGCCGCTGCCTGTGGATCGCGGTGCACGCCCGCGACACGCACGCACGGTTGCTGGCCGGCAGCCTGGGCTTGGCGTTCTTCGTGTACGTACTGGTGAACGGCGGGATGATCTCCGGCCTGCTGCCGGTGGTGGGCATTCCGATGCCGTTGATCAGTTATGGCGGTACCTCGGCGGTGTCGCTGCTGGCGGGTATCGGGCTGGTGATGGCGGTGCGCGGGCACCGGCCCGTGCACGGGGGATAGGGTTTCCAGCCAACGGCGCAGCCCCTCGTGGGTGGTGTCTGGGGGGTCTCGGAAAGCAGAAGCCGCGGGTGGGCCGGTCGGGTTGGGTACGCGGGGGACGCCGTGAATCCGTCCATGGAGGCTTGG
>NZ_JASJSI010000177.1:0-5149 GCF_030237085.1 Stenotrophomonas maltophilia group sp. Smal32 | reverse complement strand
TGGGGGCTTGGTCGCCGCATCCATGCGGCTCACACCCCGCAAACCCACAGTGCCCCGCCTTCGACAGGTCTCCGCAATCTGTCGGAATGGCTCGGCCTGCTCTTGGTGGGTGTCGACCTTGGTCGACACGTAGATCCACGCCATGCGTGGATGGCGTTTCCGGTGGCGGCGGCGGGGTCAGATCCCTTTTCCGTCGGAAAAGGGTTCTGACCCCCGGGGGCGTCAATCGACTTCGTACAGCTCCAGCGGCAGACCATCCGGATCGGCGAAGAAGGTGAAGCGGCGGCCGGTGTATTCGTCCACGCGGATCGGTTCGCAGTCCACGCCGTGGCTGGCCAGGCGTTCGATGAACGGCTCCAGCGCGGCGACCCGGAACGCGAGGTGGCGCAGGCCCTGGGCTTCGGGGCGGCTGGGCCGGGGCGGCGGCGCGGGGAAGGAGAACAACTCCAGCTGGCTGCCATCGGGCAGCGCGAGGTCCAGCTTCCAGGAGTCGCGCGCGGCGCGGTGGTTCTCGGCCAGTACGCGCAGGCCGAGGATCCGTACGTAGAAGTCCTTCGAACGCGCGTAGTCGCTGCAGATCAGTGCGGCGTGGTGGATGCCCAGCAGGGCGTCGGAAGCGGCAGTCATTGCAGGGTGTCCAGCCAGCGCTGGGCAATCTTCAGCGCCAGCGGATAGGGTTCGGGGTCGTTGCGGTTGGTCAGCACGATCACGGTCAGGTGCTTTTCCGGGTGGCGCACGATCACGTTGCGGAAGCCGATGCTCTCGCCGCTGTGCCATTGCACCGGGCCGTTCAGGCGCCAGCCGAAGCCGTAATGCGGCACGTCCGGTTCCGATGTGGTCGTGGCCGGGCTGAACATCGCGCGACGCGATGCCTTCGACAGCAGGCGGTCGTCATACAGCGCGGCATCCCAGCGGGCGAGATCGTCCAGCGAGGAATAGATGCCGCCGTCGCCGAGCACGGCGCTGGTGGTGCTCTGGTCGGTGCGCTGCCAGCGGCCGTCGATCCAGCTGTAGCCATAGGCACGTGCGGCCACCGTATCAATACCGTCCTGGTGGGCCACGGTGTGGGCCATGCCCAGCGGCGCGAAGATGCGCCGCTGCAGGAAGGCGGCGAAATCCTGGCCGGAAGCGCGCCCCACGATCAGTGCCAGCAGTGCATATCCGCTGTTGCTGTAGCGGTACTGCGTACCGGGTGCGAAGTTCAGGCGGTTCTCGCGCGACAGCAGGGCCAGCACATCGGCATCGTGTACCTGCCGTGTGTCCGCCGGGTCCATCAGGTCTTCGTAGTCGAGCAGGCCGCTGGTGTGCGACAGCAGCTGGCGCAGGGTAATGGCCGCTGCGGCCTGCGGCAGTTCCGGAAGCCAGCGCCGCGCCGGCTGGTCCAGCCCGAGCCGGCCGTCTTCCACCAGCAGCAGCACCGCCGCAGCGGTGAACTGCTTGCTGACCGAGGCCAGCCGGAAGTTGCTGGCGGCGGTCACGGCAGTACCGTCTTCCACCACCGCCAGGCCATAGCCGCGACGGAACACCGGTTGCCCGTCGTGCAGTACCAGCACTGCGGCGCCGGGTACCTGGCCATCGTAGGCCTGCATCAGGCCGTCGATACCCGCATCCGGTGGGGTCAGCACCGGTGCGGGGGAGGTGGCCAGCGGCAGCAGGCCCAGCACGACGGCGAACAGGACGACGGCAGGGCGCATGGCGGCTCCGGAAGGGTCAGGGTGAAGGGGTGGGTGCAGCGCTGGCCGGCTGCGCCATCCAGCGCTCCATCTTGCGGTCCAGCACGTCCAGCGGCATTGAGCCGTCCTTCAGCAGTTCGGCATGGAACCGGCGCAGATCGAAGGCTGCACCCTGGCGTGCCTTGGCCTTGTCGCGCAGGGCAACGATGGTGGTCAGGCCAGCGACGTTCGACAGTGCCTGGCCGGGCTGGGCCATGATCCGCTCGACTTCAGCGTTGGCATCATCGCTGCTCATGTCCACCGTCTTCTGCAGGTAGGCCACGGCCTGCTGCTTGCTCCAGCCCTGTGCATTGACGCCGGTGTCGGCGACGACGCGCGCGGCGCGCAGCAGGCGTGAGTACAGGTAGCCGATACGGTCGTAGGGATCGGTGTAGACGCCGAGGTCTTCACCCAGCGTCTCGGCGTACAGGCCCCAGCCTTCGACGAACGCAAGATCGCCACCGAGGCGACGGAAGCGTGGCAGCTTGGCCAGTTCCTGCTGCAGGCCCAGTTGCACGTGATGGCCGGGAATCGCTTCATGCAGGTACTGCACCGGCACGCTCCAGCGCTTGCGGCTGGGCAGGTCGCGGGTGTTGATGTACAGCACGCCCGGCTGCCCGGCCGGCGACGGCTGATAGGCTGCCGCGGCGGCGGTGAGCGCACGTTCCGGTTCCACCGCACGCACTTCCAGTGCGGACTTCGGCAGCGTATCGAGCACCTGAGGCAGACGCGCGTTGACCTGCTGCTGCACCTGGCGGTAGCGGCTGATCAGGGCATTGGCATCGCTGTACTGGAACTGGCGATCGTTACGCATGCTGCGCAGCAGCTTGGTCGGCGTGCCGCGCAGCTTCGCGTCCTTCATCACCGTGGCGATCTGTGCCTGCAGTTCCTGTACGCGTTGTTCGCCCAGCGCGTGCAGCTGTGCGGCGGTCTGGTCGCTGGCGGTGGTCTGCACGATCAGGTTGGCATACCAGGCCTGGCCGTCGGGCAGCGCGCCCATGCCGCTGCTGGCGCGCGTGGCCGGCAGGTACTCGGTGGCGATGAAGCCGCGCAGGGCGCGGTAGGCCGGCATGATGCGCAGCTCGATCATGCGCTTGTATTCGGCGCTGATGCGCGCCTTGTCTTCGGCTGCAATCGTGTTCGGCATCGTGCGGATCGGCGACCAGAAGATGCTCTCTTCAGCGGTCGGCGTGATCACCGCATCCAGCTGCGGCAGCACCTTTTCCATCAGGTCGCGCGGCTGCACCACGCCGGCCTTCATGCCCTGGCGCATGTTGTCGATGGCCTGGTCGAACAGTTCGGGAATGCCGAGCGAGCGGCGCGACCAGGTGTCGTAGTCCTGCACGGTGTTGAACGGCTGCGCGCCGGCGCCGGAGCCGAGGATCGCCATGATGCTGCCGATGTTGTAGTACTGGCTGATCGGCATCATCCAGCTTGGGTAACGCTCGGCAGCCAGCGAGGCGCGCGCGTCGCGTACGAAGATCTCGTAGCTGAGCAGGTCCTGGCCCTGCAGGCCGTCGCTGCCGAGTTTTTCGACCTTGCCCAGCCACTGTGTGGTGAAGTCGTGCGACTGCTGGCGCCAGGTGGCGGACAGGATGTTGGGCAGCTGGTCGTTGTAGCGCGGTTCGCCCTGGAACGTGGCCTGCAGCGGGTTCAACCGCATCGAGGCATCCCAGTACTCGTCGTACAGGCGCTCCAGCTGTACCTGCTTGGGCACGGCACGGGCCGGTGCGACCGGACGCGGCGCAGCGCGGCGCGTCGAACTGCCACGGGCCGGTGCGGTGGCACGGGTGGGCCTGGCCTTGGGCTTGGCGGCTTGGCGGGTCTGCGCAGCGGCAGGGCGGCTGGCCTTCTTCTTCGCTGCTTCGGCCGGCGGCACGGCACTGAACAGGAACAACGCAGCAATGGCAGCGGCCAGCACGCGGGGGGAATACGGCATCAAGAAGCTTCCGTGGAACACAGACCGTGGAGCTTGCACGATCCGCGCGCGTACGGCCAGCGTGAAGGCGCAGTCAGCTTGGTGGCGCTGGGGCTTCAGTCAGCCGCGGCGGCGGCCCCCAGCGCGGCCCCCCAGTCTTCGCCCACATATCGGGTGTTAGCACCCCGCAACACGTAAAGCACCGGAAAAAAGGCAATCGCAAAACCCATCTTGTACACGTAGTTGACGCTGGCGACCGCAAGGAACAGCGAGGTCGGCCAGTGTTGCGGGCCCAGCACGAAGGCGATCCAGATCACCACGAAGCTGTCCACCACCTGCGAGATCGCGGTGGATCCGGTCGCACGCAGCCACACGTGGCGCTCGCCGGTGGCCTGGCGGATGCGGTGGAACACTGCCACGTCGATCAGCTGGCCGAGCAGGAAGGCCACCAGCGAACCGGCAATGGTCCACATGCCCTGGCCGAACACGGCGGCAAACGCGGCCTGGTAGTCCGGAACGCCGTGGCGGTCCATCGAGGTGACCCACCAGCTGGCCGGCGCCAGCGAGATCGCAGCGAAGGCGAACAGGAAGCCATAGGCGATCAGGACCACGGCCAGCCACGAGATGAAGCGCACGCCGCGCTTGCCGAAAAACTCGTTGATGGTGTCGGTCATGATGAACACCACCGGCCACAGCAGGGTGCCGGCGGTGAAGCTGAGCGAGCCGGTCTGGCCGAACAGGTTCCAGTTCAGCGGATCGATGCCGAGGGTATCTTCCAGCGCGAAGATCTTCACGCCGATCAGCTCGGCCAGCACCGCATTGCCGCAGAAGAACGCGGCCAGCACGATGAACAGCAGCACCGCGCGGTCCTGCAGCGGGCGCTCGATCGGCGCTGCGGTCATTCGGCGCGTTCGCCGGCGCGGGTGAACGGCACGCTGGACGGTGCGACGGCGCCGCCGGAAATGATGAAGCTCATCGCCTGGTCAACGGTCCAGTCGGTGGGCGTCAGCAGCTCCACCGGCACGATTTCCAGGTAGCCCGAGGTCGGGTTCGGCGTGGTCGGCACATACACCGCGGCCAGCTCACGGTCGGTGCCGTGTTCCTTGATCACGCGGGTGACCAGACCGACCGACTTCATGTCGCGGTGCGGGAAGTCGATCAGCACCACGCGCTGGGTGCTGCCCGGCTCGGTCTGCAGCATGTCCAGCAGTTTCTTGGCGCTGTCGTAGATGATGCTGGCCAGCGGGATGCGCTTGATCACCGCGCCGACCCAGCGCAGCAGGCGCTGGCCCAGCACGCGGCGGCTGGCCACGCCCACCGCCAGGATCACCAGCAGGGTGGCCAGCAGGGCGATGGTGTCCTGGATCCACTCGGCGCGGACCCAGCCCAGATAGTGCGGGAAACTGGTTGCGATCTGTTCGGACAGCGGCACCACCAGCGGGCTGGAGATGCCCGACAGCAGTACGAACACGAACTTGACCACGACCCAGGTGAGCCAGATCGGCAGCAGGGTCAGCAG
>NZ_JASJSI010000176.1:0-5151 GCF_030237085.1 Stenotrophomonas maltophilia group sp. Smal32 | reverse complement strand
ATCAGGGGCCGCCCGCACAACACCAAAATTAATAATTATTTGTTGTGCGCCAGGTGCGTAAAAAATTTGTGGTGTTGCATTGTGGTGAACCAAATGGTTTGGGTTGTGGGTTTTTGGGGGGGCGGGGGGGCATTACGGCAATGTGGTGGGGGGGCCCGGGGCCGGGCGCCACCCGGAGGCTCTCCACCTGCCGTGCACGGCAGGGTCACCGCCGTGCAAGGGCCGTTCTTCCATTCTGTCGGCACCCCCAACCGGAGTGCACCCATGGCAGAACGATTGAAGGGCAAGCAGATTGCCATCCTTGCCACCCACGGCTTTGAACAGTCCGAACTGACCGAACCCAAGCGTCTGCTGGAAGCCGAAGGCGCGCGCGTCAGCGTCGTGTCGCCTGCAAAGGAGGCGACGATCAAGGGCTGGAAAGAGAAGAACTGGGGCGACGCCGTCGCGGTGGATATTCCGCTGGATGAGGCCGATCCGGCCAGCTTCGATGCGCTGGTGCTGCCGGGAGGGGTCATCAATCCGGACACGCTGCGTACCGACGAGGCTGTACTCGGCTTCGTCCGCGCAGTAGACGAGGCCGGCAAGCCTGTGGCGGCGATCTGCCATGGCCCGTGGCTGCTGATCAACAGTGGCCTCGCCGATGGCCGCGAGCTGACGTCCTGGCCTTCCCTGCAGCAGGATCTGACCAATGCGGGGGCGAACTGGCGCGATGCCGAGGTCGTGGTCGACGGCAACGTGATCACCAGCCGCAAGCCGGATGACATCCCGGCCTTCAGTGAGGCGGTGGTCAAGGCACTTGCCGCCTGATGCGCTAGCGGTAGTGCCGGCCGCTGGCCGGCACCACCTTACTTGCCCAGCACGCCTGCCGGCACCAGGTTGCCCAGGTTCTGGTTGAAGGTGACCACCAGCTTGCCGTTCTTCACCTGTGCCGACTGCACCTGCAGCGCGCCAAGCACGCCGGCCACGGCCGGATCCAGCTTGTAGATCGGCTCCCGCTGGGCGTAGTCGCTCAGCCAGGCGTTGAGCAGGCCGCGGGTACGGGAGTCGAGACGACCACCCTGGTTGGCCGGGGTGAAGTCATCCACGCTGGGCTGCTGCAGGTGGAAGCCCTGGGTCTGTGCGTCGTAGCGCAGGCCGCTGCTGAGCTTCACCGTACCCAGCTTGGCCGGATTGCCACCGGCAGTGGCCAGTGCAACGTCCATGCCGAGGTTCAAACGCTCGCCGGCCGGGAGGCTCAGCTGAGGGTGGCTCATGGTCAGGGCGATCAGTCCGCCCAGGGCGTCCTGGGTGCGCGGGAAGCTGCCATCGAGGTATTGCTGCACATCGCTGGCGCCCACCGACAGTTCGCGGCCGGAAATGGAAGGGGCGGCCTGGGCACCGATCGCGGCTGCGATCAGTACGGTGGAGGCGGCGAGGCGGGTCATCAGGGAACGCAGGCGCATGGCGGTGGCCGCTGGACAGGGAATGGATGGAGGAAAGAGTAGCCGGGTCGGCTGAATCGTGCGTGCATGCCGCTGCAACGGTTCAGTCCAGCGTTGGCCGCAGTTGCGCCGACTGGATCTGCCAGGCGCGACCGTCCGGGCTGGGCTGCACGCGATACCAGCCGCGGAAGCGGAAGGTGCCTTGTGCGGTGGTCGCGCGGAGCCGCACCGGCACCTCCAGCAACCGGGATGGCTGCCGGCCATCGCGTGCCAGCGGGGTGCCACTGTCCAGGCGCAGCGTGCGCAGGTCCTGCAGTTGGCGTATGGCAGCGTCATCTGCGCGGTGCGGATCGACCGGTGGAATCGCCCATGCCGCGTCGCTGGCGCTGCGGTTGCGGTTGAGCAGCGCGATCACGTAGCGGTTGAGCATCACCGATGGTGGTTCGGCGTCGGCAGCGACCGCGGCGAACAGCGGATCGATCGTTGCTCGCTGCAGCGGTGCTGCGTCGGTGTCTGCAACGGCCTGTGCATCGGCGCTCGCTGGCGCCGGCACTGGCGCAACCTCCGGTTGTGCAGTGGGTCTGGAACAGCCCAGCAGCACCAGTGGCGCGATCAGGAAAAGCGTCCTGCGCATGCCTCCTCCCCGAGGCGATGTGGGTTGACAGTGTATCGGCTGCGCGGGAATCAGCGGGAGGAGGGCAACTGTTCCAGTGCATCCAGCGCCGGCAGCACCTGCCCGGCGATGGCGGCCAACGCATGTCCATCGGTTTCGGCGTGGCGCTGCACGATGTCGCGCAGCAGCTGGGTGGCAATCACCAGGGTCGCGCGTTCATCGCCGCTGAGCCCTGCCGTCCGCGGTGCCGCTTCCAGCAGGCGCATCAGGTCGCGGCTGGCGCGATGTTCCAGTTCGATGGTGCAACGCCCGGTGCACTGCACCCCGTCCTTTTCGATGGGGGTCACCGAGATCCGGTAGCGGGTGGAGGGGCTGGCCATGAGGAGATGCTCGCCGTAGCTGTGGAGGATGTGCCAACCATAGGCAAGGCCACGGTCGGCGGCGACGGCCGGCGCTGCACGCAGTGTTCCACCCGGTACGTTCCGGCACCGCCGCAGGCGGGGCCCAGCCAATGGCGACGGGCCTGTACGGGCATTCCCTGGGATGCGGCAACGCTGTGTTGCGGGCCGTGGTTGGGACAAAAAAAACGGGACGGCCAGAGCCGTCCCGTCGGAATCCGCGTTGGGGCGCGCGCTTACAGCGCGGCGTCCTTCAGCTTCTTCAGCGGACGCACCTTCAGCTTGGTGGTGGCCGGCTTGGCGGCGAACCACTGTTCTTCCTTGGTGAACGGGTTGATGCCCTTGCGCTTCGGCTTGGCCGGCACATTGACGGTGGTGATCTTCAGCAGGCCCGGCAGGGTGAAGGAGCCAGCGCCCTTCTTGTGCACCGAGGATGCGACGGCGCTTTCCAGCGAGGCCAGCACAGCGCGGACGTCCTTGGCGATGACGCCGGAGGCTTCAGCGATGTGTGCAACCAGGCCGGACTTGGTCAGCACTTCCTTGATCGGCTTCGGAGCGGCCGGCTTGGCGGCTGCCTTCGTCGCGACTTTCTTCACTGCCTTCTTCGGGGCAGCCTTCTTAGCGGTCTTTGCCATGGTTTCCTGTTCCGTGAACGGTTGGTTGTTTGGTCGGCGCCGAACCCCGTCGGCAAGCGCAATGTAGGGCAACTCTCGGGCGCCGCCAATAGCCCGAAGCGCGGAAAGTGCATGTTTTTTCATATCCAGGCCGATTCAGTACATGGCCGGCGATGGGGGCGGGGGTGTCGGGACGCGGCTGGCCGCCAGCGCCCGGTCATTGGAGGAATGCGCGAAACCACTGAAAACAAGGGGGAAATGCGTTTCCGGCTGGCGAGGAAGTGTCCATCTGCCCGGCGCCGGAGCGACGTGGCGCGTGCGGCGGAGCGACGCAGGGCTAACGCGCCACGTGCGAGGGTGATCGTTCATCACCGTCACGCAGGAGCAGCACATGGGAATCTCGCGACACGCCACCGCGCACTGGGAAGGCGACCTGAAGTCGGGCAAGGGGCAGTTGAGCACGCCGCAGAGTCGCCTGCTGGACAAGACCCGCTACGGCTTCAACAGCCGCTTCGGCGACGAGAAGGGCACCAATCCGGAAGAACTGATCGCTGCCGCGCATGCTGGCTGCTTCACCATGGCGCTGTCGGCCAAGCTCGGCGAAGCCGGTTTCACCCCGACCTCGCTGGACACCGAAGCCAAGGTCGATCTGTCGCTGGAAGGCGGCCCGCAGCTGTCTCAGATCCGCCTGAAGGTAAAGGCCGTAGTGCCGGGTATCGACGCGGCCAAGTTCCGCGCCATTGCCGATGACGCCAAGCAGAACTGCCCGGTGTCCAAGGCGCTGAGTGCGGTGCCGATCAGCCTGGAAGCCGAGCTGGGCTGAGCGCCGGATGCTCTTGTAGAGCCGAGCCCACGCTCGGCTTCTGCAGCTGCCGTGATCTGGCCGAAGAGCAGTCGAGCGTGGGCTCGGCTGTACAGTGCCCCTTTACCAATCGAGGGTGCCGGCAATCACCGTCTGCACCTGACCGCCCGACCAGACCTCGCCGTCCTCATCGACCAACAGGGTCAGGCGCGCATCGTGGCCGACTTCGCGGCCCTGACTGACTTCGAACGGCGCACGGCCCCGCGGCAGTGCCTCGCGCAGGTCCAGCCACGCGGCCAACACGGCGTTGGCGGCACCCGAGGCGGCGTCTTCGAAGCGGCGACCGTTGCCGACGAAGGCGCGTACCGCAAGATCGAACCCCTCGCTGCCATCGCTGAAGGCATAGGCGAACACGCCCATGCTGTCGGTGGATTCAGCCACTGCCGCCACCGCATCCCAGTCCGGCTGCAGGGCGCGCAATGCGGCTTCATCGGCCACCTGCACCACCCACCAGCTGCGGCCACCCTGCATGCGTGCCGGCGGCAGTGTGCCCAGTGGCCAGCCCTTCAATGCGGCCTGCAGGCGTGGATCGGTGGCTTCGGCGGTTTCGGCCAGCTGCGCGCGCGGGGTGCGGATGGCGATGCGCTGCTGCGCACCTTCACCACTGACGCGCAGCGGCAGCGCACCAGCAATGCCCTCCTGCACCAGCACGCCCTCGACCGGTGTAGCAAGGCCCGCCTGCAGCACCGCATGCGCGGTGCCGACGCTGGGGTGGCCGGCGAACGGGACTTCCTTCTGCGGGCTGAACATGCGCAGCCGGTAGCTGGCACCAGGTGCCTGCGGCGCGAACACGAAGGTGGTTTCCGGTAGGCGCGTCCAGCGTGCGATGGCCTGCATGCTGGCGTCATCCAGGCCCTCGGCATCGAGTACCACGGCCAGTGGGTTACCGGCGCCGGCGCGCGGGGAGAACACATCCAGCTGCAGGAAACGGCGGGTGGTCATAGGGGGCAGATTCCGTAAACGAGAGGGGATACGGTAGCGCCGGGCCATGCCCGGCGTCCGTGTACTGCGTTCGCCGGGCGTGGACCGGCGCTACCAATGGATGCTGCCGTCGATCACGCACTGCACCTGGCCGCCGATCCACACCGTGCCCTGCGCGTCGACCTGCACCTGCACGCGGCCATCGCGGCCCACTTCGCGGCCCTGGCTGGCCACGTAGCGGCCCTCGCGGCCGGGCAGGGCATCGCGCTGCCGCAGCCAGACGCCGATCAGCGCATTGGCGCTGCCGGTCACCGGGTCCTCG
>NZ_JASJSI010000175.1:0-5204 GCF_030237085.1 Stenotrophomonas maltophilia group sp. Smal32 | reverse complement strand
CCCCCCCCCCCCCCCCCCCCCCCCCAGATGTTAACCCAGCCCATCCCGCAAAACGCTAGGGGGGGGGTTGTGGGGGTGTGTTTTTTTTTTAACCCGGCAGGCGAACAAACAAAAAAAAAACCCGCGCCGCCCCGCCCCGGGGTTTTTTTTTTGGGCGGGCCGGGCGGGGGGGGGGGGGGGGGGCGGCCGTGGCGCCGGGGCGACGACTCTACAGAATCGCGAAAACACGAAGGACCTCCGCCATGAAACGACTGATCCTGCTCACCGCCTGTGCCCTGGCCCTGGCTGCCTGCAGCAATCCCGAAGAAGAGCGCAAGGCGCAGGAAGCCGCCGCGGCGGCCGTGCAGGCGCAGAAGGAGGCCAAGGCCGAGGACGTGGCCAAGCAGTACGACATGGCCGTGGCCGCGCAGGACTGGGAGCGCGCGCGCCTGCATGGCGCCTCGCTGCTGGACCAGTACAAGGACACCGCCGCCGCCGAGCGCATCGCCGCCGGTTTCGATGACGTAAAGGCCAAGGGTGACGCTGCGCGCGACCTGCGCCGCATGCAGGGGCTGTGGCAGTACAACCAGATTCCGGTCGCCAGCAAGGGCAACCAGGTCTCGGCGTCGATCTACAGCAAGGAACGGGTGGATGTGGACGGCAGTGGTGCCAAGCCGGTGCAGCTGGTGTTCCGCGATCACCCGGAGTGGAAGCGGCATGCTTACCTGGTGCTGCAGGCCGGTGACTTCCGCTGCCCGCAATGCACGGTGAAAGTGACCGTGGACGACGGCAAGCCGGTGTCGATGGCGGCATGGCGCCCGAAGACCGATGAAGCCATCGCGATGTTCATCACCGACCAGAAGGCGCTCTGGAAGCTGGCGCGCAAGGGCAAGTCGATCAGCATCGAGTTCCCGGTCAAGGCTGGCGGCACGCGTACGGCCGTGTTCGAGACCGGGGGCGTCGACGCCAGCCGCATGCCGCAGTGGTGGCAGTGATGGCGGTGGCGGGCAGTGCCGTGCAGGCGTTGTCCGCGATCCGGCACTGGGTGTTTGACATGGATGGCACGCTGACCGTGGCTGTGCATGACTTCGCGGCGATCCGCCGTACGCTGCAGATCGCCGCGGAGGAAGACATCCTCGACCATATCGCGGCGTTGCCGGATGCATCGGCGCAGGCCAAGCGTGAGTGGTTGCTGGATCACGAGCGCGCGCTGGCCGAGGACGCGCTGCCGGCGCCGGGTGCGGTGAAGCTGCTGCGTACGCTGGCAGCTGCGGGCTGCCGGCTGGGCATCCTGACCCGCAACGACCACGCGCTGGCGAAGCTGACGCTGGAGGCGATCGGGGTCGGTGAGCTGTTCGACGATGCCGACATCATCGGCCGCGATGAAGCGGTGCCCAAGCCCTCACCGGAGGGCCTGCAGCAGCACTTGCAGCGTTGGGGCATCGGGCCCGCCGAGGCGGTGATGGTCGGTGACCACGCCTACGACCTGGAGTGTGGCCGCGCGGCCGGCACGCATACCGTGCTGGTCAACCTGCCGGAGAACCCGTGGCCGGGCCGCGCCGATTGGCATTTCGCCGATTGCCGCGCCTTGCTGGCTGCCTGGCAGGGCGCCTGATGATGTAGAGCCGAGCCCACGCTCGGCTGCTGTCCGGTCAGATCGCGCTGGCGCGCGCAAGCCGAGCATGGCTCGGCTCTACAGGAATCAAACAGCGTGTCGACCAAGGTCGACACCTGCCAACAGCATTCCCAGCAGCGCGTCGGGTGGAAAGCCCCCTTGTTGTTCAAGGGGGCGCGCCGAAGGCGCGGGGATAAGGTGGAATGCGCGGGCAGTTCGGTTACGCGCACAGCCCGAAACCGAACTGCTGCTTGAACTGCTCGTTGAACTCATCAAAGGTAAAGCGCTGGTTCTGGGTGCCCGGGTGCTCGACCTTCAGTGCGCCCATCAGGTTGCCCATGCGGCCGATGGTCAGCCAGTCGTAGCCCTTCTGGATGCCGTAGATCAGGCCGGCGCGGAAGGCGTCGCCACAGCCGGTCGGGTCGACCACGCGGCGCTCGTGTGCCGGCGGGATGTCGTAGCTCTTTTCCGGGGTGTGGATGACCGCGCCCTTCGGGCCACGGGTGGTGATGTAGGCCTTCACCCGGCTGACGATTTCCTGTTCGTCCCAGCCGGTGCGCTCCTGCAGCAGGTTCGACTCGTAGTCGTTGACCACCACATAGTCGGCCTGCTCGATGAAGGCGCGAAGTTCCGGGCCGTTGAACAGCGGCATGGCCTGGCCCGGATCGAAGATGAACGGAATGCCGTCTTCGTGGAATTCCTGCGCGTTCTGGATCATGCCCTCGCGGCCGTCAGGGCCGACCAGGCCCAGGGTCACGCCCGGCACGCCACGCACGTGGTTCTCGTAGGAACGCATCATCGCGCCCGGGTGGAAGGCGGTGATCTGGTTGTTGTCGTGGTCGGTGGTGATGAACGCCTGCGGGGTGAACAGCTCGTCGATCACGCGCACGCGCGACAGGTCGATGCCCAGGCCTTCGAAGTATTCGCGGTACGGGCCGAAGTCCGAACCCACGGTGCCCATCGGGATCGGCTGGCCGCCCAGCAGGTGCAGGTTGTAGGCGATGTTGCCGGCGCAGCCGCCGAACTCGCGGCGCATGCGCGGGACCAGGAACGACACGTTCAGGATGTGCACCTTGTCCGGCAGGATGTGATTCTTGAACTGGTCCGGGAACACCATGATGGTGTCGAAGGCAAGAGAACCACAGATCAGAGCGGACATCGATGTAAGCCTATGCGGTGAATTTTGGGATGGGCCGGCCCGGTTCGGCGGGCAAGCAAACGGCGCCCTTGGGCGCCCGACGGCGCAAAGGTTACCCGCTGGTGCCGCTCAGGGCCAGAACCGGGTGATGCCCGATCAGGCCGAAAGCCTGTGAAGACGCGGGTTCAGCTAGTTTTTTCCTTGCTCGGCGGCAGGCGGGTTGCTAGGCTTGTCGGCCTCGATTTCTGCCCATTTTTTCGCCATCCCGCGGCGGGCACGACACCCCTCAGGACTCCTTCCTCAGATGTTCAAGAAACTCCGTGGCATGTTCTCCAACGACCTGTCCATCGACCTGGGCACGGCCAACACCCTCATCTACGTGCGCGGGCAGGGGATCGTGCTGAACGAGCCGTCGGTCGTGGCCGTGCGCCAGGACCGTGCCATCGGTGGCACCCGCTCGGTGGCAGCCGTTGGCGCCGAGGCCAAGCAGATGCTCGGCCGTACCCCGGGCCACATCACCACCATCCGCCCGATGAAGGACGGCGTCATCGCCGACTTCACCTACACAGAGGCGATGCTCAAGCACTTCATCAAGAAGGTGCACAAGTCGCGCGTGCTGCGCCCGAGCCCGCGCGTGCTGGTGTGCGTGCCGGCAGGTTCGACCCAGGTCGAGCGCCGCGCGATCAAGGAATCGGCCGAGGAAGCCGGTGCCCGTGACGTGTACCTGATCGAAGAGCCGATGGCTGCCGCGATCGGCGCCGGCATGCCGGTCACCGAAGCCCGTGGCTCGATGGTCATCGACATCGGTGGCGGCACCACCGAAGTGGCGGTGATCTCGCTCAACGGCATCGTCTATTCGGCCTCGGTCCGCATCGGCGGCGACCGCTTCGACGAATCCATCACCAACTACGTGCGCCGCAACCACGGCATGCTGATCGGTGAAGCCACCGCCGAGCGCATCAAGGTCGAGCTGGGCTGTGCCTACCCGCAGGCCGAGGTGCAGGAGCTGGAGATCTCCGGCCGCAACCTCGCCGAGGGCGTGCCGAAGATGATCAAGATCAGCTCCAACGAGGTGCTCGAAGCCCTGCACGAACCGCTGTCGGGCATCGTCAGCGCGGTCAAGCTGGCGCTGGAGCAGACCCCGCCGGAACTGTGTGCCGACGTTGCCGAGCGCGGCATCGTGCTGACCGGTGGCGGCGCCCTGCTGCGCGACCTGGACCGCCTGATCTCCGAGGAAACCGGCCTGCACGTGCAGGTGGCCGACGATCCGCTGACCTGCGTGGCCCGCGGTGGTGGTCGTGCGCTGGAGCTGGTGGACATGCACGGCAACGAGTTCTTTGCGCCGGAATAAGCCGTCCAGGCCGTTCCTGCCCGCCGCGCCCTTCCGGGGTGCGGCCCGCCGCGATGGCGGGCCGGCACCGGCGGGGCGTCCGCGTGTTTCCCTTCCGCCTTCTGCCAGTTGAATCGTTGCCGTGCCGCCCTACGCCGGTCCTCCCGTTGCCTCCCGATCCGGTGATGCCGCCAGCCCCCTGCGGTTGCTGGCCTACCTCGCATTGGCCATCACCCTGATCGTCCTTGACGACCAGGCCGGCTGGCTGGCGCGCCTGCGCGAGCAGGCCAACAGCCTGGTGCAGCCTGTGTGGGCGCTGGCCGGCCTGCCCGGCAAGCTCGGCAACCAGGTCAAGGATTCCGCGGCCAGCCATACCCAGCTGGTCACCGAGAACCGTGAGCTGCGCAACCAGCTGCTGCTGGCCAACGCGCGCCTGACCCGTCTGCAGACCGCTGCGCTGGACAACGCCCAGCTGCGCGAACTGCTGAACGTGGCCGAGCGCAGTGGCCTGGACGTGCAGCTGGCGCCGATCCTGGATATCGACCTGGATCCGGTGAAGCAGCGCCTGGTGCTCGACGCCGGCAGCCGGGAAGGCGTGCATGTCGGCCAGGCGGTGATCGACGCGGGCGGCTTGATGGGGCAGGTGATCAGCGTCACCGGCGGTACCTCCACCGTGCTGCTGCTCACCGACCCCGACCACGCGGTGCCGGTCACCGTGGCCCGCAACGGCGTACGCCTGATCGTCTACGGGCGCGGCGACACGCTGGAGCTGCGCGACATCCCGCTCAGCGCCGGCGTGGAAGTGGGTGATGAGATTGTCACCTCCGGCCTCGGTGGCCGCTTCCCGGCCGGCTTCCCGGTCGGCACCATCACCGGCCTGCGCCCGGATGACACCCATGCCTTTCTGGTCGGTGAACTGAAGCCTGCCGCCCAGCTCGACCGCGGCCGCGATGTGCTGCTGCTGCGCCCGGGTGCAGCGATCCGCATTCCGCCGGAGTTGCGCCTGCAGCTGGAAGAGACCGCCCCGGGTGGCCCGGCTACCGGCGTCACCGCGCCGGCTCCGACGACGCCGGCTCCGGCCAGCGCTCCGGTAGTGCCGGCCGCTGGCCAGCAACAGCCCTCGTCGCAGACGAGGAGCGTTG
>NZ_JASJSI010000174.1:0-2500 GCF_030237085.1 Stenotrophomonas maltophilia group sp. Smal32 | reverse complement strand
TGATAAGGGCGCATAGTCGCGGGCAGTAGACCCGAAACCGGGTGATCTAGTCATGCCCAGGGTGAAGGTGCGGTAACACGCACTGGAGGCCCGAACCCACTCCCGTTGCAAAGGTAGGGGATGAGGTGTGATTAGGAGTGAAAAGCTAATCGAACCCGGAGATAGCTGGTTCTCCTCGAAAGCTATTTAGGTAGCGCCTCATATGTATCCTCTCGGGGGTAGAGCACTGTTATGGCTAGGGGGTCATCGCGACTTACCAAACCATTGCAAACTCCGAATACCGAGACGGACTGTATGGGAGACACACGGCGGGTGCTAACGTCCGTCGTGAAAAGGGAAACAACCCAGACCCACAGCTAAGGTCCCAAATTTTGTGCTAAGTGGAAAACCATGTGGAAAGGCACAGACAGCCAGGAGGTTGGCTTAGAAGCAGCCACCCTTTAAAGAAAGCGTAATAGCTCACTGGTCGAGTCGGTCTGCGGGGAAGATTTAACGGGGCTAAGCACAGAACCGAAGCTTGGGGTGCATAACTTTGTTATGCGCGGTAGAGGAGCGTTCCGTAAGCCGTTGAAGGTGGATTGAGAAGTCTGCTGGAGGTATCGGAAGTGCGAATGCTGACATGAGTAACGATAATGCGGGTGAAAAACCCGCACGCCGAAAGCCCAAGGTTTCCTTGCGCAACGTTAATCGGCGCAGGGTGAGTCGGCCCCTAAGGCGAGGACGAAAGTCGTAGTCGATGGGAAGCAGGTTAATATTCCTGCACCTCGCGTAAGTGCGATGGAGGGACGGAGAAGGTTAGGTGTACCAGGCGTTGGTTGTCCTGGGGAAAGGCGGTAGGTTTGGATCTTTGGCAAATCCGGGATCCTTTAAGACCGAGCACCGAGACGAGCCTTTATGGCGAAGTCACTGATACCACGCTTCCAGGAAAAGCTCCTAAGCTTCAGCTTACGCAGACCGTACCGTAAACCGACACAGGTGGGTAGGATGAGAATTCTCAGGCGCTTGAGAGAACTCGGGTGAAGGAACTAGGCAACATGGCACCGTAACTTCGGGAGAAGGTGCACCCTTTTTGGTGGCTCGTGCGAGCTATAGCTGAAGAGGGTCGCAGTAACCAGGCCGCTGCGACTGTTTATCAAAAACACAGCACTCTGCAAACACGAAAGTGGACGTATAGGGTGTGACGCCTGCCCGGTGCTGGAAGGTTAATTGATGGGGTCAGCCGCAAGGCGAAGCTCTTGATCGAAGCCCCAGTAAACGGCGGCCGTAACTATAACGGTCCTAAGGTAGCGAAATTCCTTGTCGGGTAAGTTCCGACCTGCACGAATGGCGTAACGACAGCGGCGCTGTCTCCACCCGAGACTCAGTGAAATTGAAATCGCTGTGAAGATGCAGCGTTCCCGTGGCAAGACGGAAAGACCCCGTGAACCTTTACTATAGCTTTACACTGAACGTTGAGTTCGTCTGTGTAGGATAGGTGGGAGGCTATGAAACTGTGGCGCTAGCTGCAGCGGAGCCATCCTTGAAATACCACCCTGTCGTGCTTGACGTTCTAACCTGGGCCCATTATCTGGGTCGGGGACCGTGTATGGTGGGTAGTTTGACTGGGGCGGTCTCCTCCTAAAGAGTAACGGAGGAGCTCGAAGGTACGCTCAGCGCGGTCGGACATCGCGCACTGTGTGCAAAGGCATAAGCGTGCTTGACTGCAAGATCGACGGATCAAGCAGGTAGGAAACTAGGACTTAGTGATCCGGTGGTTCTGTATGGAAGGGCCATCGCTCAACGGATAAAAGGTACTCCGGGGATAACAGGCTGATACCGCCCAAGAGTTCATATCGACGGCGGTGTTTGGCACCTCGATGTCGGCTCATCACATCCTGGGGCTGTAGTCGGTCCCAAGGGTATGGCTGTTCGCCATTTAAAGTGGTACGCGAGCTGGGTTCAGAACGTCGTGAGACAGTTCGGTCCCTATCTGCCATGGGCGTTGGAGATTTGAGAGGGGCTGCTCCTAGTACGAGAGGACCGGAGTGGACGAACCTCTGGTGTTCCGGTTGTCACGCCAGTGGCATTGCCGGGTAGCTATGTTCGGAAGCGATAACCGCTGAAAGCATCTAAGCGGGAAGCGCGCCTCAAGATGAGATCTCCCGGGGCACAAGCCCCCTGAAGGAACCATGTAGACTACGTGGTTGATAGGTCAGGTGTGTAAGTACAGCAATGTATTGAGCTAACTGATACTAATGATCCGTGCGGCTTGACCATATAACCTCAAGTTGCCTTGGCTTTACGACAACGTCGTAAGAGCATCCAAGTGCACGCTACGTCACAAGAACTATGCGAGGCTGGCGCCTTGTCCCACGGGACGAGTGCGACTCTCCAAAAGCCTCCCTGGTGAAATTAGCGCTGTGGAACCACCCGATCCCATCCCGAACTCGGAAGTGAAACGCAGCTGCGCCGATGGTAGTGTGGCTCAAGCCATGCGAGAGTAGGTCATCGCCAGGGTTTA
>NZ_JASJSI010000173.1:0-5522 GCF_030237085.1 Stenotrophomonas maltophilia group sp. Smal32 | reverse complement strand
CTCGCGCTCGCTCTTCTTGTCCCCAGCGCCGCCTTCGCCAAGTCCACCGACCGCAACGAAGACATGCACATCGATTCCGGCGCCCAGTCCGGCATGCTCACCGGCGACGGCAAGACCGTGCTGTCGCAGGGCGTGATCATCACCCAGGGCACGCTGGACCTGCGCTCGTCCGAGGCCGAGATCTACCTCAAGGACGGCGAGGCCGTGCGCGTGGTGTTCACCGGCAAGCAGGCCAAGATGAAGCAGCAGCTTGATGACGGCACCTGGATGGACGCGCTGGCTGACCGCATCGATTACGACATCAAGACCGAGATCATCACCCTGACCGGCAACTACAAGGTCACCAGCGCGCGCGGCACCAATGCCGGCCAGCGCATGGTCTACAACACCCGTACCGGCGAGATGAACTCCGGTGGTGACGGCAGCCGCGTGCGTACCGTCATCCCGCCGAAGAACAAGACCCCGGCCGCGCCGGCGGCACAACCCAGGGCCGCCACGCCGGCACAGCCGGCCGGGAGCAAGAAGTAATGCTCGTCGCCAAGGGCCTGCGCAAGACGTACAAGCAGCGCGAAGTGGTCAAGGACTTCGGGCTGACCCTCGATGCGGGTGAAGTGGTGGGCCTGCTCGGCCCCAACGGCGCCGGCAAGACCACCTGTTTCTACATGATCGTCGGCCTGGTCGCCGCCGATGCCGGCAGCATCGTGCTCGACGGCAAGGACATCACCGGTGACCCGATGTACACCCGCGCCAAGCAGGGTGTGGGCTACCTGCCGCAGGAACCCTCGGTGTTCCGCAAGTTGACCGTGGCAGACAACATCCGCCTGGTGCTTGAACTGCGCGAGGACCTGGACTCGGCCGGCCGCGAGCGCGAATTGAACGGCCTGCTCGACGAACTGCAGCTGGGCCATGTCGCCGACCAGCTCGGCGCCAGCCTGTCCGGTGGCGAACGCCGCCGCTGCGAGATCGCCCGCGCACTGGCCGCGCAGCCGCGCCTGATCCTGCTCGACGAACCGTTCGCCGGTGTCGACCCGATTTCGGTCGGCGAGATCCAGCGCATCGTCACCCATCTCAAGCAGCGTGGCATCGGCGTGTTGATCACCGACCACAATGTGCGCGAGACCTTGGGTATCTGCGACCGCGCGTATATCCTCGCCGAGGGCAGCGTGCTGGCCCAGGGTTCGCCGGAGGCGATCCTGGACAATGCCGACGTGCGTCGGGTCTACCTTGGGGATTCCTTCAAGCTGTGACTGCGGTCGCCGGGTCCCTTTCCTTCCTTTCGGCACAGGCATGAAGACTCGGCTGCAGACATCGTTGGGACAGCAACTGGTGCTCACGCCCCAGTTGCAGCAGGCGATCAAGCTGCTGCAGATGTCGACCACCGAGCTGGAGCTGGAGATCGCGCAGGCAGTGGAGAGCAACCCACTGCTGGACTGGGCCGACAGCAATGACAGCAGCGCCGCCAATGAAGGCAGCGATGGCAACGACAACGAAGCGCCTGCAGAACGCAGCGATGAAGGCGACGATTGGGCGCCGGCCGAACTGGACTGGACGGCGACCGGCAGCGGTGGCAGCTTCGATGATGACGACGATACCGGCAGCGCCGCCGAACGCGTGGCCGAAACCGAGACGCTCGCCGACCACCTGCTGTGGCAGCTGCACCTGTCGCATCTTTCTGCCAGCGATCGCAGCATCGGCGCGGCGCTGATCGATGCACTGGACGATGACGGCTACCTGCGCGAACCGCTGGGAACCATCGCCGAAACCCTGTTGCCGGCGATCCACGCCGACGAGGACGAGATCCTTGCCGTGCTGCATCGCATCCAGCGTTTCGATCCGGTCGGTGTGGCTGCACGCACGCTCGGCGAATGCCTGCAGCTGCAGCTGGACGTGCTGCCCGATGAAACGCCGGGCCTGCTGCTGGCGCGACAGATTGCCGCAGGACCGCTGGAGCGGTTGCCGCGCAGCGGCGTCGCCGGGCTCGCCCACGAACTGAAACAACCCGTGGACGAGGTCGAGACGGCGGTCGCCCTGCTGCGCTCGCTGGACCCGCGCCCGGGTACCCAGATCGCCCCCCTGTCGCAGGACACCTACGTGGTGCCGGACGTGGTGGTGTGGCGGCAGAACGGCGTGTGGTGTGCGGCGCTGGCCGGGCACGCCGGGCCGAAGGTGGTGATCCATCGCGGCTACGAACAGCTGATCCGTCGCTGTGGTGACGCCGACGCGGGCTACCTGCGCGCCCAGCTGCAGGAAGCGCGCTGGCTGCTGAAGGGCCTGCAGCAGCGTGGCGAGACCCTGCTGCGGGTGGTGCGCAGCCTGATCCTGCAGCAGGCCGGTTTCCTGGAGTTCGGCGAGCAGGCCCTGCGCCCGCTGACCCTGCGCGAGATCGCCGCCGAGCTCGGCCTGCACGAATCCACAGTGTCGCGCGCGATCGCGCGCAAGCACGTGCGTACCCCGCGCGGCACCCTGCCGCTGCGCGCCTTCTTCGCCTCGGGCATCGATACCGAGGGCGGCGGCGAAGCATCCAGCACCGCCATCCAGGCGATGATCCGCCGCCTGATCGACGACGAGAACCCGCGCAAGCCACTTTCTGACGCCAAGCTGGCTGACCTGCTCAAATCGTCGGGAATTCCAGTAGCGCGACGCACCGTGGCGAAGTATCGTGAAGCCATGAACATTTCCGCCTCGCACGAAAGGGTCAGAATCGCTTGACGCGCCGCCGCGCCCGGCGGAGAGGTTCATTGGCACATCCGAACACAGGAGAAACCCGATGCGCATCGAAACGTTTGGCAAAGATGTCGAAGTCACCCCGGCCCTGCAGTCCTATGTAGAGGAGAAGCTGGCCCGGATCGGCAAACACTTCGACCAGCACTGCGAAGCGCGGGTGACCCTCAAGCTGCAGAAGACCGAGCACCACGTCGACGCCAGCCTCAATATCCCGGGACAGACCCTGCACGCCGAGGCCGGCGGCCAGACCATGTACGCCGCAATCGACCTGCTTGCGGACAAGCTTGACCGCCTGGTGATCAAGCACAAGGAGAAAAAACAGCAGCACGCACCGCTGCCGGTGGGCGACAATGGTGGCTGATCGCCACCGTTCCCCGCAGACATGCCCCTGACTGACCTCCTGGCGGCCGTGCAGACCCAGCTCTGCACGGCCACCGACCGTGACAGCGTCCTGCAGGCCGCCGCCGGGTTGCTGGCCTGCCGCCAGGCCAACGCCGAACAGATCTATCTGAACCTGTGCCAGCGCGAAGCGCTGGGCAGCACCGCGATCGGCCACGGCATCGCCATTCCCCACGGCCGCGCGCCGACCCTGGACCGCCCGCGTGGCGCCCTGTTGCGCCTGACCAGCCCGGTCGACTTCGGTGGCGACGAGCCGGTGGACCTGGTGTTCGCGATGGCCGTTCCCGCCCACTACACCCACCAGCACCTGATGCTGCTGTCCGAGCTTGCCGAATTGTTCTCGGCGGCGGATATCCGCCAGGCCCTGCGCCAGGCAGGCGACGCGCGGGCCCTGCGCAAGGCGCTGGACATGACCCCACCTGCGAGTGCCGCATGAATACCAGCATCACCGCCCGTGAACTGTTCGAACAGCAGCGCGAGCGGCTGGGGCTGCGCTGGGCTGCAGGCAAATCCGGCGAGAAGCGCGAGCTGGAGGCCGGCAATACGGTCTCGCGGCGCCCCTCGCTGGCCGGCTACCTCAATGCGATCTATCCCAACAAGGTGCAGATCCTCGGTACCGAGGAACTGTCCTGGCTGGATGCGCTGGAACCGCGCCAGCGTTGGGAAACGATCGAAAAAATCATGCAGTCGCACCCACTGGCACTGGTGCTGACCCGCAACCAGGCGTGCCCGGAAGACCTGCGTGCCGCCGCCGATGAATCCGGCACCCCGTTGTGGCTCTCGCCCAAGCGCGGCCACGAACTGCTCAACCACCTGTCCTACCACCTGGCGCGTACGCTGGCGCCGCGGGTGATCCTGCATGGCGTGTTCATGGAGATCTACTCCATCGGCGTGCTGATCACCGGCGAAGCGGGGTCCGGCAAGAGCGAGCTGGCGCTGGAGCTGCTCAGCCGTGGCCATCGCCTGGTGGCCGACGATGCGCCCGAGTTCACCCAGATCGCACCCGACGTGCTCGACGGCACCTGCCCCGAACTGCTGCAGGACCTGCTGGAAGTGCGCGGCCTGGGCGTGTTGAACGTGCGCGAGATGTTCGGCGACACGGCTGTAAAGAAGAACAAGTACCTTCGGCTGATCGTCCACCTGACCAAGCCGATGACCGAACCCACTCCGCATGGCTACGAGCGCCTGACCGGCGATTCGGGCACCCGCCATGTGCTGGACCTGGACGTGCCGCTGATCACGCTGCCGGTGATGCCCGGCCGCAATCTGGCCGTGCTGACCGAGGCGGCCACCCGCCTGCATATCCTGCGGACCAAGGGCATCGACCCGGCGGCGATGTTCATCGCCCGCCACAGCAACCTGCTGGAACGGCGAACGCCCTGACCCCCTGCCCTTCGAAGAGCCTGTCCATGAGCACCGTCCCCCCCTCCGCCCCGACCCTGATCATCGTCAGCGGCCTGTCCGGCTCGGGTAAATCCGTCGCCCTGAAGACCTTCGAGGACCAGGACTACTACTGCTCGGACAACCTGCCGATCAACCTGCTGCCGGACTTCGTACGCAGCCTGCTGGCCAATCGCGGCCGCAGTGCACCGCGCCGGCTGGCCGTAGGCATCGACGTGCGTGGGCAGGCCGACCTGAGCCAGCTGGGCGACTGGCGGCAGCTGGCCGCCGACGCCGGCGTGGAGGTGAAGGTGCTGTTCTTCGAAGCCAGCGACGAGACGCTGCTCAAGCGCTACGCAGACACCCGCCGCCGCCATCCGTTGAGCCAGCTGGGGCTGTCCCTGCCCGAAGCCATCGCCCGCGAACGCGAACTGACCGCGCCGCTGCGGCGCGACGCCGATGCGGTGATCGATACCAGCAGCCTCAATGTGCACCAGCTGCGCCGTCGCATCGTCACCGAGTTCGCGATGGGCCATGCCACCAGCCTGTCGCTGTTGTTCGAATCGTTTGCCTACAAGCGTGGCGTGCCGGCCGAAGCAGACTTCGTGTTCGACGCACGGGTGCTGCCCAACCCGCACTGGGATCCGGACCTGCGGGCGATGAGCGGTCGCGAACCCGGCGTGCGCGATTACCTGGAAGCACAGCCGGATGTGCAGCGCTACGTGGCCCAGCTGATGGACTTCCTCGATACCTGGCTGCCGAAGCTGGGGGATGGCACCCGCAGTTATGTAACCGTGGCGTTCGGCTGCACCGGCGGCAAGCACCGGTCGGTGTTCCTGGCCGAGCGCATGGCCCGGCATGCCCGCGAGATGGGCTGGGAAGACGTGGCGACCTACCACCGCGAACAGGATTGAGGGGGTCGGCCGGGCTGCGCCCGGCACCCGCCGAGGCCAAGGCAACGGCAACGGCAACGTCAAACGCCTGCATTTCGAGGGATGCGGGGCGGTCTGGATCGGCAG